>JAFSBF010000026.1 GCA_017441965.1 Clostridia bacterium
AATAAAGAGCATTTTGACGCAGTCTACCCCGAATACAACACAACCTACGACAATGACTTTTTGTATCTTACAGAGCCGTATGAGGGTATAATAGATATGCTCAAGGCACTTAAGGAGCAGGGTATTACCGTTGCAATTCTTTCAAATAAGCCTCACAATACAGCTCTTAAGGTTTCTGATGCACTTTTTGGCAGCGACCTTATCGATATTTGCTACGGTGCAAGGGAGGGTATCGCACTTAAGCCTGACCCTGAGGGAGTTTTTGGTATATTAAACGAGCTGAATGTAAAAAATAATGAATGTCTTTACATAGGTGACACCGCAACAGATATGAAAACGGGAAAAGGTGCAAATCTTTATACCGTAGGTGTTCTGTGGGGCTTTAGAAAACGCCAAGAGCTTGAAGAAAATGGTGCTGACGCTATTATTTCCCATCCGTCAGAGCTTTTAGATATAATCAATAATCTTAATATGTAATTCTACATTGGAGGAACATAATATGGACTTTTTCTCAATACTTACGTTAATCGGCGGTCTTTCCCTCTTCCTTTACGGAATGGATGCAATGGGCGATGGACTAAAAAAGCTTTCGGGCGGTAAGCTTGAAAGTATTTTAGGAAACCTCACATCAACAAGATTAAAGGCATTTTTCCTTGGCTTTGTGGTTACTGCAATAATTCAGTCATCCTCTGCAACAACCGTTATGCTTGTCGGTTTTGTTAATGCAGGCATAATGAAACTTGGACAAACGCTCAGCATTATCATGGGTGCTAATATCGGTACTACCGTTACTTCGTGGTTACTCAGCCTTACGGGGATAAGCGGTGACAGCTTTTTTATAAGAATACTTAAACCTTCTTCCTTCACCCCTATTCTTGCTGCAATCGGTATTATTATGACAATGGCTGCACGCTCTGATAAGAAAAAGGACATCGGCTCCATTCTACTTGGTTTTGCAATTTTAATGTTCGGCATGGAAACAATGAGCGATTCTATGAGTGGTCTTAAAAATTCACCTTCCTTTGCAAAAATGCTCATTATGTTCCAAAACCCGATAATGGGTATCCTTTCGGGTACAATTCTCACTGCTATTATACAGTCCTCTTCTGCATCGGTCGGTATACTGCAGGCACTTGCACAAACGGGAATTATCCCCGTTTCAACAGCTATCCCGATTATACTCGGTCAAAATATCGGTACAACTATTACGCCTATTCTTTCATCCATCAGCGGTAATACTGATTCAAAGCGTGTTGCACTGGCGTGTCTTTATATAAAGATGCTTGGCGTTTTTGCTGTAAGTGTTGTATTTTATATATTAAACTGGATTTTCGTTTTCCCGTTTATGAATACCTTTGCATCGGCATTTGATATTGCAGTAATCCACACACTGTTTAATATCTTTTCAACAATTATCCTTATGCCGTTTTGTAACTTTATCGAAAAGCTTACCGTGCTTTCTGTACGCCACAAGGAGCATGAAGAAGCAAACGACAACTCTACCTTCAGTGCACTTGACGAAAGATTTCTTTCTGTTCCGTCCTTTGCACTTGAAACCTGCCGCAGACTTGTATCTGCAATGGCGGCAATTTCGAAAAAATCACTTGTCAGCTCAATTGACCTTTTAACCGAGTTTGATGAAACCGTTTCAGAGCAAATTATTGCAAGCGAGGACGAGGTTGACCTTTACGAGGATAAGACAAGCTCCTATCTTCTTAAAATTTCAGAACAGACTCTCTCCGTCAAGGACAGCCGTGAGGTTTCACAGCTTCTTCACGTAATCGGCGATGTAGAGCGTATTTCAGACCACTCAATCAATATTCTTCGTGCTGCACGTGAAATCAGCGAAAAGAATATAACCTTCTCTGATGAAGCACGCCATGAGCTTAAAGTAATTTCAAATGCAGTAAGAGAGGTTCTTTCCCTTGCGATAGAGGCACTTGTAAACGAAGACCTTAATGTAGCAAAAAAGGTAGAGCCGCTTGAACAAATTATTGATAAGCTTAAATATAAAATCAAGAAAAATCATATCAAGCGTCTTCGTGAGGGTGAATGTACAATAGAGCTTGGCTTTGTTCTTTCAGACATTTTAAATAACTTTGAAAGAGTTGCCGACCACTGTTCAAACATTGCCGTTTGTCTTCTTGAAATCGACAACAATTCCTTTGAAACGCACGAATATCTTAACAATGTCAAGGAAACGGGCGCAAATGAATTCTTTGAATTCTATGATATGTATAAACAGCGTTACACATTATAATTTTACACAGATTTAACATAAACTGCGTTTTAGATTTAACATAAGTGCTATAAGATACTTTCTGTACATATAATCAGACAGAAAGGACAATTATTATGGATTTATTTGCATTTTTAACACTTGTGGGCGGGCTTGCCATTTTTCTGTTCGGTATGAACGTAATGGGCGACGGACTTGAAAGATGCGGCGGTAACAAGCTCAAAAAAATTCTTGAAAACGTAACGCAAAACCCATTGAAGGGTATTTTATTAGGACTTGGCGTAACGGCTATTATACAGAGTTCGTCTGCCACAACCGTTATGGTTGTCGGCTTTGTAAACTCGGGTATAATGAAGCTTTCCCAGTCAATCAGTATAATTATGGGTGCCAATATCGGTACTACCGTTACAGCGTGGCTCTTAAGCCTTACAGGACTTGAAAGCAGCAATCTCTTTGTTCAGCTTTTAAAGCCTTCTTCCTTCTCCCCTGTTCTTGCTATCATAGGTATATCTCTTATGATGTTTTCAAAGAACAGTAAAAAGAAGGATATCGGCTCTGTTATGATAGGCTTTGCTGTACTTATTACAGGAATGGATATGATGAGCGGTGCCGTTTCCGGGCTTAAGGATAACGAAGCTTTTACAAGCATTTTCACGCTTTTCTCAAACCCTATACTTGGAATACTGACAGGTGCAATTCTTACTGCAATTATCCAGTCATCATCTGCATCTGTAGGTATTTTGCAGGCACTTTCCACAACGGGCAGTGTTACTTATTCAAATGCCATCCCGATTATACTCGGACAAAATATCGGTACGTGTATAACGGCTATTCTCTCCGCAATCGGCACAACGAAAAACGCACGCCGTGCGGCTGTGGTGCATCTTTCGTTTAATGTTATCGGCACAGTTTCTTTTGCAGTACTTTTTTATACAATTAAGGCATTTATCGACTTACCGTTTATCAGTAATTCAATAAATGCTGTTGGCATTGCAGTAATTCACACAATATTTAACGTACTGGCTACAGCTATAATGCTTCCATTTATAAAGCAGCTCGAAAAGCTTGCGTGCATTATAATTCCCGATAACGATGTAAAGGAAAAGAAGCAGCTTCTTGATGAAAGACTTCTTCTCACGCCTCCCGTTGCGCTTTCACACGCAAAAAATATTACAGTTAAAATGGCACACACATCAAAAAGTGCTATTGATGCTTCACTTGGTTTAATTGGAAACTTTGACGCAAAGGAAGCAGAAAAAGTAAATTCATACGAAGATGCGGCAGATATGTATGAGGATTGTCTTGGTGATTACCTTGTAAAGCTTTGCCGTGAAAGCCTTAACGCAAGTGACAGCCGTGAGGTTTCATCGCTTCTGCACTGTATCGGTGATTTCGAGCGTATTTCCGACCACGCAGTAAACATTTGCGATGTCGCACGTGAGCTTGACGAAAAAGGAATTGTCTTTTCAGATGCTGCACAAAAAGAAATCAAGGTTATGTGCAGTGCTTTAAGCGAAATTATTTCTCTTACTGTAGATGCGTTTGAACACTCAGACCTTAAAAAGGCTCAGCTTGTAGAGCCTCTTGAGGAAACTGTTGATTACCTTCGTGCAAAGCTTAAGGAAGGTCACGTAGCTCGTCTTAAAGACGGTGAGTGTACGATTGAAACAGGCTTTATCTTCTCTGATTTCCTCATCAACTGCGAAAGAGTGTCTGACCATTGTTCAAACATTGCCGCTTGTATGCTTGAAACTGCACACGAAAGCTTTGAGATGCACGGCTACCTTTCCCGTGTTAAGGAAGGCACACAAAATGACTTTAATCTTCAGTGTGAATTTTATAAGAAGAAATACGCTTTATAAAAATTTTATAAGAAGGTCTCCCTATGAAACAGAAAAGATTAGTCACAATTCAGGATTTATCATGCTTCGGGAAGTGCTCTATTACTGCAGCACTTCCTGTCATTTCCGCACTTGGAACGGAAACCGTTGTTCTTCCTACGGCTGTTCTTTCCACTCATACGGGGGAATTTCTTAATTACACCTTTCATCCCCTTGAAAACGAGTTTGACCGTATCAGTGAACATTGGGCAAGCCTCAAAATAGAATTTGATGCTATTTATGTCGGGTATATCGGCTCTGTTACATTAATTAATGCCGTATCTCGCTTTATAGACCGTTTCAAAAAAGAAAACACTGTGGTTTTCATTGACCCTGCAATGGCAGATAACGGAAAATTTTACAGCGGTCTTGGCAAGGATTATGCAAAGGCACTTTCTTCTCTTTGCACAAAAGCAGACATTATCTCCCCCAATATTACGGAGGCTATGATTTTATCAGGGCTTAATCCTGAGGGGTATAAAAATGTAACTGATATAAAGGAAATTTGTAAGAAGCTTTCCTCTCTTTGTGACAATGTAATAATTACAGGAGTACATAAAAAGAATACTATCTCTACCGTAGCATATCAAAAGAGTACGTCATCATTTACAGAAGCTGAAAAACCGATTTATGACGGTGTTTTCTACGGTGCAGGCGACCTTTTTGCAAGTGCCTTTATCGGTATGTATGTAAATGGGGCGTCGCTCTCAGATGCGGTTACAAATGCCAGTGCATTTGTAAATGACTGCATTATAAAAACCCTTGATGAGAGGGACAAGTATTGGTACGGATTAAAGTTTGAGCAAAGCCTTCACCTTTTATGTGATTATTATAAAAAGCTGAGGTGTGATAAATGATACAGATATATTGCGTCGAGGACGATGTTTCTATAAGAGAGCTTCTCGTTTATACATTAAATGCCTCGGGGTTTTGTGCGCAGGGCTTTGAGTCTGCGCACGATTTCTTTGAGGAAGTCGAAAAGTCACTTCCGCAGCTTATTCTCCTTGATATAATGCTTCCTGATATAGACGGAATGGAAATACTTAAAACTCTGAAAAACACAGCTTCAACCTCTGAAATCCCCGTAATTATGCTTACGGCAAAGGGTGACAGACTTGATAAAATCAAGGGACTTGACAGCGGTGCTGACGATTACGTCACAAAACCCTTTGACATACTGGAGCTTATTTCACGTGTAAGAGCAGTTCTAAGGAGAAGTTCACACTCCTCCCCCAAAACGGCACAGCTCTCCTGCGGAAAAATAACTATAAATACCTCGTCGCACAAAGTGTATACAGACGGCACAGAGGTTATTCTCACGTATAAGGAATATGAGCTTTTGAGTATTCTGATTGCCAATAAAGGCAGCGTTATAAGCCGTTCTTCCCTGCTCGATAAGGTGTGGGGTATTGATTTTCAGGGAGAGACAAGAACTCTTGATGTACATATAAGGAGTCTTCGTCAAAAGCTTGGCGAAAGTGCAAAGTATATTGAAACAGTAAGAAATGTAGGATACAGGGTGAGTGAAAATGTATAATAAAATTTACCGTAATATGCGTTTTTTATGTGCACTGGTGCTTTCTCTTTCAACGCTTCTGTTCCTTGTAGCAGTATTCACATTTTTTAATAGCGAGATAAAAAGCGAACTGCCAATGTTTTTTGCGCTTGTCATCTTTACAATTTTAATGGGAATATTTATCTACATTATTTCCTCTCTTATTGCCGCACGTCTTGCTTTAGCCATTGTTAAGCCTATAACTGACTTTTCATCATTAAGCTCAAACATCCCTTATGAGGAAATCGAGCCACTTATAAAACAGATACAATCGCAAAACAAAGAGCTTGGCAGACAGGCGGAAAAGGCAAAAGCACAGAAAATGCAACTGCAGCTTATTACCGATAATATGAATGAAGGACTTATCGTTATAGATAAAGATGCAAATATTCTTTCTATTAACAGCTATGCGGCAAAAATATTCTCTCTTAAAGAATACGAGGTTAAGCAAAAGCATTACAGCGTGCTTACAGAAAATTCAAAGTTTATTGATGCAGTCGCTAAGGCTCTAAAAAACAATCGTACAAGCCTTCTTATAGAAATAAGCGATGCTGATTACCGAGCTTTTTGCAGTCCCGTTCTAAAAGACGGGCAGTTAAACGGCGTTGTTATTCTTCTTTTTGATGTTACAACAATACTTCAATCAGAAAAACTACGGCGTGAATTTTCAGCTAATGTCTCGCATGAGCTGAAAACGCCTCTTACCTCTATTAACGGCTATGCACAACTGATTACAAACGGGATTGCGTCACCCGATGATGTCCCGTCATTTGCCGCAAAAATAGCAAAGGAAAGTAACCGTCTGATGCTTCTTATAGAGGATATTATCCGTCTTTCAAAGCTTGATGAAAGCGATGAAAGTAATCTTAAAGAGAATTTCAGGATTAAGGAAACGGTCTGCGACGTTATTTCTTCACTTTCAGAGAAAGCTTCCATGCGCAATATTAAACTTGAGTGCGAGGGGCCTGATTTCTTTATCTGTGCAAACAAATCACAGATAACAGAGCTTTTTTATAATATCTGCGACAATGCTATTAAATACAACAGGGATAACGGAGAAGTAACCTTCACCCTCGCAGATGCTGCTGTGCGTATTTCAGATACGGGAATAGGAATTCCGCCCCAGTACCTCTCCCGCATTTTTGAACGCTTTTTCCGTGTGGATAAAAGCCACTCAAAAAAGGTTGACGGAACGGGGCTTGGTCTTTCAATTGCAAAGCATATTGCACGGCAGAATAACGTAACAATTTCTGTTGAAAGCGAACCGGGCAAAGGGACTTCTTTCATCCTCACCTTCAAGGACGTTTTTCGTCAAAATTCGGGTGAAAATTTACGCTAAATTGTACGTTTTCTATATTTTTAACAATTTTAAGCACAACATCTTTGTTAATATGTACATTGCAAATATATATTTTTTATGGTATTATATATACAAATTTACAGATGGTGGTATGATAATGGAAACAATAGATATCGAACTTTTTTACAAATGTGTAGAAACATACGGACTTCTTCCCGTACTTTCGCAGTTATTTTCAACATTAAAGGTTAGTATAGCTCTTACTGCACAGACTTGCTCTATGGCAATTAAGGATATGGATTTATCTGTACGTTCTTATAACGCTCTTATGGCTCACGGAGTAAAGGATTTGGGCAAGCTTGTTGACCTTCTCAATTCCGGAAATCTTCGTGATGTAAGAAATCTCGGCGTAAAGAGTGCAAAGGAAATTCAGCTTAAGGCACTTGAATACAGCTATGAGGCTCTCAACGAACACGACAAAAAGAGTTTTCTTGAAAATCTTCTTAAAATAAATTGCGACTAAGTCATTGAAGAACCATACTACATAAAAACAACTAAGCACGCAAAACCAAATGGTTTTGCGTGCTTTTGCTACTTATTTCTCCGCATTATACTTTCCCGGGGTTACTCCTACGTGCTTTTTAAACACACGTATAAAATTTGCATAATCCTCAAACCCGCAAAGCATTGCAGTATCGGTCACATTTCTCCCTGATGAAAGAAGCTTTTTTGCCTCCGTTATTCTTCTGGAGGTTATATACTTTGCAACCGTTGTTCCGCAGTATTTATTAAAAAGCCTACATAACTGATTTACCGAAATGTATGAATTTTCTGCAATTTTCTGAAGTGAAAGCTCCTGGCTGAAATTAAGGTTTATATAATCCATTGCCTTTTTTATCGCTTCACTTCCGCTCGACTTTTCTGCACCAATCTGTGATACAAATGCACTGTTAATTAAAATAAGAAACTGTGTTGCGGTGATTTTTTTAATTATATCATCACCGTAGCTTTCCTCCGCCTCAAGCCTTTTTATATAGCCTACAAGGGTTTCACGCTCCTCTTGTGAGAGCATCAGCTTATGCGACACATCCCCTCCCCTTGTATAAAAGCAATGGGAAAGGTCAGTTTGTGCAGAGGATTGCGAATACAAAAATTCAGGATGCACCTGCATAACATAACGGCAGAATTTTTTATCAGGGTCAAAGGTGATTTTATGCGCTTCAAACTGATTGATTATGAATAAATCGCCGTCATTTACATCGTACACCTTATCGTTTATAAGAAAGTTTTTCCCGCCGCTTATGCATAAAAGCACCTCACAGCAGTCGTGAATATGTATACTAAGGTCAGGATTTTGCTTTTCTGAATAGTAAAACCCAAACCCTTTATTATCATTTGCACATTTCACTGCATCATAGCATTTATCAAATACACACTGCATTTTATCACCTCCAACTAACAAAGGGAATGCAAAAATACACTCCCCCTAAAAACTTGTATAGTACTGTTACAGCCTTTATTTAAACTGCTTCATCAACTCATCAAATTCAGAAGGCACCTCTGCGTGAACATGCATTGTGAGGGGCTTTGATAAATCAAGCGAGAATATTCCCATTATGCTTTTCGCATCAACAACATATCTTCCCGACTCCAAATCAATATCAAAATCAAAACGGTTTGTTGTATTTACAAAATTCTTAACATCAACTATTGACTTTAAATATATCTCATAAGTTTTCATAATAATCCTCTCCCTTTTATTCTTTAATCCTTAATTTCTATCGACTCAAGAGTTTTGCGGAAATTTTCACGTATACTCTTTAAATATTCTTCTCTCAGGGCTGCCTGCTCTTTAAGCTCTTCCTCTGTAAGTCCCTGCTCCTTTTTCTTTTTAGCCAATTCGTTAATTCTGTCAATCTTTTTCTGCTCCATCTCTGCCACCTCATAAAATTCTGTATAAAGCAATTATACCCAAATATTGTACTAAAGACAATATATGTAACCAAATCTTAATAATTAATTTCTTTTATTGATTTTACGGAGGCAAAATGCTATAATAAATTAAAGGAAGTGGTTTTATGAAAAATTATCCTACACCTCATATAAATGCAACGCCTGACGATTTTGCAAAAACAGTGCTTATGCCGGGCGACCCTCTGCGCAGTGAATTTATTGCGAAAAATATGCTTGAGGGGGCTAAGCTTATAAATAATGTTCGCTCAATCAATGGCTATACAGGCACATATAAAGGCAAGCGTGTAACTGTTATGGCAAGCGGTATGGGTATGCCGTCAATCGGTATTTACAGTTATGAGCTTTATAATTTCTTTAACGTTGATAATATAATACGTGTTGGTACAGCAGGCGCCCTTGATGAAAACATCAATATCCGTGATATTGTCCTTGCAATAGGTGCATCAACAAATTCTGCTTTTGCATCACAGTATAATCTTGGCGGCACTTTCAGTGCAACGGCATCCTACACTCTTTTAAGGGATGCACACGATATTGCAACAAATAAAGGTGCTGTGTGCCATATCGGCAATGTCCTTTCATCAGATACCTTCTATAGCGCAGATACTGCTGCTAATGAAAAATGGCGGCAGATGGGTATTAAATGTATCGAAATGGAGGCAGCGGCACTTTATATGAATGCTGCACGTGCAAAAAAGAATGCACTTGCGATACTTACAATCTCCGATAATATTATTACGGGCGCACAAACCTCCGCTGAGGAAAGGCAGACATCATTTACCGATATGATGGAAATTGCCCTCGAAACAGCAATTAAACAATCGTAAACAGCAGGCTGAGCCTGCACTTATGTCGCACTCAGACCCTATGCAAACATAGTTTCATGCGTTTTAATTTACGCAAATTCCTATACGGCAAAAAAGACGTTCGCAGGAACGTCTTTTTTTGCTATTTTATCTTCGGTATCTTCAATGTTCTCAGATAGTCTTTCTGTTCTTTTGAAATTCTGAAGCTTTCAACCGCCTTTTGTATTGTTTTATTATGTGTCCACGTATCAAGCTCTTTGTTTTCTATATA
>JAFSBF010000027.1 GCA_017441965.1 Clostridia bacterium
ATCTTGCCTGCTTGCCCACCAAAATGCTAAAGCATTTCGGTACCGGTCTGCGCACCAAACACCTAAAAACGATTATCAATCGTTTTCTTTACGGCGTTTGCCTTCTTAAGGTTCAAGTCCTTTCAATAAATAAAAAAAAGAGAAGATCCCCAAACAATGTGGAGGTTCTTCTCTTTTTTGGTGCAGGTAACAGGACTTGAACCTGCATGAAATTGCTCTCATACGGACCTGAACCGTACGCGTCTGCCAATTCCGCCATACCTGCATTTTTACAGTGCTTATCTATTATATAATACGGGAAGCATAAAATCAAGTATTTTTTTCAAAATTGGATAAACTTACTTTTTTCTTTAATTAACACAAAAATTTTGAAAATTGTTCTTTTATATTGTCAAATTTTGTGATATACTATTTTTTGTATTATTTGATTTGAGGTGAAAAGCAATGAGCAAGGCGGGCTTTGACAATCAAAAATATCTTTCGATGCAGTCTGAACAAATCAGAAAGCGTATTGCGCTTTTTGGAGGTAAATTGTATCTTGAATTTGGAGGAAAGCTGTTTGACGACTATCACGCAGCACGTGTACTGCCCGGTTTTGCACCTGACAGCAAAATGCGTATGCTCCAGCAGCTTAAAGATGACGTTGAAATCGTCATCACTATAAATGCCGCTGATATTGAGGCAAACAAAATGCGTGCCGACTTAGGTATTACCTATGATGAGGATGTTTTGCGCCTTATTGACACTTTCCGTGAGCTTGATTTGTACGTGGGAAGTGTAGTCCTTACGAGATATAACGGACAAGCCTCTGCAAATGCTTTTTTAAAGCAGCTCACCGCTTTGGGAATAAAATGCTACCGCCACTACCCTATTGCAGGATACCCCTCTGATATTCCACATATTGTAAGTGAAGAAGGTCTTGGCAAAAATGACTACATAGAAACAACACGTTCTCTTGTAGTTGTCACCGCACCAGGTCCCGGCAGCGGGAAAATGGCAACGTGCCTCAGTCAGCTTTATCACGACCACAAGCGTGGTATAACGGCAGGATATGCAAAGTTTGAAACCTTCCCCATTTGGAACCTGCCTCTCAAGCATCCCGTAAACCTTGCTTATGAGGCGGCCACTGCAGACCTTAATGACGTTAATATGATTGACCCTTTCCATCTGGATGCGTATGGTGAAACTGCCGTAAATTATAACCGAGATGTTGAGATATTCCCCGTTCTTAATACTATTTTTGAACGTATTCAGGGAAGTTCACCTTATAAATCACCCACTGATATGGGTGTTAATATGGCAGGAAACTGCATTATTGATGACAAAATATGCTGTGACGCATCAAGAATGGAAATCATCCGCCGTTATTATACGGCAGGTGTAAATAAGCTTCGTAACTTTAATGACGATGTGGAAATTATGAAACTCGAGCTTCTTATGAATCAGGCAGGAATGACACCTGATAAGTGTGAGCTTGTTTCTGCCGCGCTCAGTAAGGAAAAGGAAACGGGCGCCCCTGCAGGCGCAATGGTTCTCCCCGACGGAAAAATCGTTACGGGAAAAACCTCAAGTACACTCGGTGCGGCATCTGCACTTCTTCTTAACGCACTTAAAACTCTCGGCGGAATTGATGATGAGCTTGAGCTTATTTCCGCTCAGGTGCTCGAGCCTATATGTGAGCTTAAAACAAATTATCTTAAACATAAAAACCCAAGACTTCATACTGATGAAGTTTTGATGTCACTTACAATTTCAGCGCTTACAAATCCGATAGCAAACGCTGCAAAGGAGCAGCTTGCAAATCTGCGTGGCAGTAATGCGCATTTTTCAGTAATTATCAGTGATGAGGATGAAAAAATATTGCGCAGACTTGGAGTTAATGTAAGCTGTGAGCCAAAATACGAAAACAAACGTCTTTACCATAAATAGTCATCGAAGAGTTGACGACTAAGGTAGTACAGTCTCTGGCATTTGGAATATAATGTATTATCAAGTGTCAAACGGAGGTATATATGATTTGCAATAATATTCTGGATGCAATAGGAAACACGCCGATGATTTCCCTTACAAGAATGTGCGATGAGGACAGTGCACGCATCCTTGTAAAATTTGAGGGACTTAATGTCGGCGGCTCAATTAAAACACGAACTGCTTATAATATGATATTAGAAGCAGAAAAACAGGGGAAAATAAATAAAGATACTGTTATCGTAGAGCCTACAAGCGGTAATCAGGGAATAGGGCTTGCCTTAGTCGGTGCAGTTCGGGGATATCAGACAAAAATCATTATGCCCGACTCTGTCAGTGAGGAGCGCAGAAAGCTTGTCGAGCATTACGGCGCTGAAGTGGTCCTCATACACGATGCAGGGAACATCGGCGAATGTATAGATGAGTGTTTACGCACCGCACTTAAAATGCAAAGCGAAAACCCAAATGTATTTGTTCCCCAGCAATTTGAAAATCCTGCAAACCTTTCTGCACAACGTAACTTCACGGGTGTGGAAATATTAAATCAGGTTGACGGTCCTATCCACGGTTTTTGCAGCGGAATAGGAACAGGAGGAACAATAACCGGTATTGGCGAAGTTCTTAAAGAAAAAAATCCTGATATTACCATATGGGCAGTTGAGCCTGAACACGCTGCAATACTTTCTGGCGGTTCAATTGGCACACATCTTCAGATGGGTATTGGCGACGGACTTATTCCTGCAATTTTAAACACAGATATTTACAGTGATATTTGTATTATTAAGGATGAAGAGGCTATCCGCACGGCAAAGGAGCTTGCCTCCAAAGAAGGTATTATGTGCGGAATTTCGAGCGGTACAAATGTTGCCGCCGCAATAAAACTTGCTAAAAAGCTTGGACGGGGTAAAACTGTTGTTACAGTTCTTCCCGATACCGCAGAACGGTATTTTTCAACCCCGCTCTTTGAATAATTTATATATACAGGAGGAAATTTTATGAACACAAATGTAAGACCTGATACTATGCAGCGTATCACAACAAAGGAATTAGCAGACAGCTTCATTGCCGAGCAGATTGCCCTCGTGCGTGAGCAGGTCGGCGATAAAAAGGTTTTATTGGCACTTTCCGGCGGCGTTGACAGCAGCGTTGTTGCGGCACTTTTAATCAAGGCTATCGGCAAGCAGCTTGTTTGTGTACACGTAAACCACGGTTTAATGCGTAAGGGCGAAAGCGAACAGGTTATTGAAGTATTCCGCAATCAGCTTGATGCAAACCTTATTTATATCGACGCAACAGACCGTTTTCTTGATAAGCTAAAAGGTGTAGCAGAGCCTGAGAAAAAACGTAAAATCATCGGCGGTGAATTTATCGTTGTATTCGACGAAGAAGCTCGCAAGCTTGACGATGTTGATTTTCTTGCACAGGGTACAATCTACCCTGACATTCTTGAAAGCGACGGCGTAAAGGCACACCACAACGTAGGCGGACTTCCCGAGGATATGAAGTTCGAGCTTGTTGAGCCTATTAAGCTTCTTTATAAGGATGAAGTACGTGTTGTAGGTAAGGCACTTGGTCTTCCCTCTTCAATGGTTGACCGTCAGCCATTCCCCGGACCGGGGCTCGGCGTAAGATGTCTTGGTGCAATCACACGTGACAGACTTCACGCTCTTCGCGAGGCTGATGCAATTCTTCGTGAGGAATTTGATAATTGCGGTCTTGCAAAAACTGTATGGCAGTATTTTATTGCCGTTCCCGATATGAAGAGTGTCGGCGTAAAAGACGATAAGCGTTATGAGGGTTGGCCCGCAATCATCCGTGCGGTAAATACCACCGACGCTATGACCGCTACTATTGAAGAAATTCCTTATGACGTTCTTCATAAGATTACAGAGCGCATCACCGCAGAAGTAGACGGCATCAACCGTGTTCTTCTTGACCTCACCCCTAAGCCCGTGGGCACAATCGAGTGGGAGTAAAATAATATACAAAAACAAATAAAAAAACGGGAGCTTGTAGTACAGGCTGAGAGGAAGGTATGACCTTCGACCGAGAACCTGATTTGGATAATGCCAACGTAGGGATGCCTGAACACAGAGTTTAGGAATAACTAAGTAAAAAGTGGAAGTTACCAAATCGGTAGCTTCCTTTTTTTATTGCAATGGAGGTGAATGTAGTGGTAAAGATTAACGGAGAAAGCTTTGACATTGCCGGCAAAAGCATAGAAAAATATTTAATTGATGCAGGATATGATACAAAACGTGTTGCAGTAGAATTGAATGGTGATATTCTTTCAAAATTACAATACGAAAATACAATCTTGTGTGACGGTGATTGTGTTGAAGTCGTATGTTTTGTGGGAGGGGGTTAATATGATACCTGATAAAAACGAATGGAAAAAAGCGCTTGAGGAAAGACACGGAAAAGAGTTGCAAGACAAAATTTCGCGGGCAACCGTTGCAGTTTGCGGTCTTGGTGGTCTTGGCTCAAATATTGCAATATTGCTTGCAAGAGCAGGTGTTGGCAAACTTATACTTATTGATTTTGATAAGGTTGATATTACAAATTTACACAGGCAACAATATAAGGCCTCACAGATTGGAATGTATAAGACCGAAGCTCTGATTTGCAATCTGAAAGAAATTGCACCATATCTTAAAACGGAAATTCATACCGTTCATATGGATGAAAATAATTTTTTTGAGCTTTTACAAAATGCCGATATAATCTGCGAGGCATTTGATAATGCGGAAGCAAAAGCAAATATTGTCAACTTTGTGTTATCACAAATGCCTGAAAAATATATTGTTGCCGCATCGGGAATGGCAGGACTTCATAGTGCCAATTTAATTAAAACAAGAAAAGTTTCAAAACGCTTTTATCTTTGCGGTGATGAAAAAAGTGATGTCAAAGACACAATTGGACTTGTAGCATCAAGAGTTTGTGTATGCGCTTCTCATCAGGCACATATGGTACTCAGAATCATATCAGAAAAATTTGAAGAATAAGGAAGGTTTATATTATGAATAATGATAAGCTTGTTATCGGAGGACACGAATTTAATTCCCGTTTTATATTAGGTTCGGGGAAATACTCACTAAATCTTATTGAAGCTGCGGTAAAAGATGCCGGAGCCGAGATTATTACACTCGCAGTTCGCAGAGCCAATACAAAAGAGCAAGAAAACATACTTGACTATATTCCTGAGGGGATTACTCTTTTACCTAACACAAGCGGAGCAAGAACTGCCCGGGAAGCGGTAAGAATTGCAAGGCTTGCCCGTGAACTTGGTTGTGGTAATTTCATTAAGATTGAAATTATGCGCGACTCAAAATATTTACTTCCTGACAATCAGGAAACTATAAAAGCAACAGAGATTTTAGCGGATGATGGTTTTATCGTAATGCCGTATATGTATCCCGACCTGAATGTTGCACGTGACCTTGTTAATGCGGGAGCCGCTACCATAATGCCTCTTGCCTCTCCGATAGGTTCAAACAAAGGTCTTGCAACAAAAGACTTTATTCAGATACTCATTGATGAAATTGATTTGCCGATTATTGTTGATGCAGGTATTGGCAAACCATCTCAGGCTTGTGAAGCTATGGAAATGGGTGCAGCAGCTATTATGGCAAATACAGCACTTGCCACTGCCGGAAATCTTCCACTTATGGCGTCTGCTTTTAAAAATGCTATTGAAGCAGGCAGAAAAGCATATTTATCAGGTCTTGGAAGAGTTCTTACCCGCGGCGGAGCAGCGTCAGATCCTCTCACGGGATTTTTACGTGATTAAGGGGGATGCACAATGGAAAATCAATTCTTTATTGATTCAGAGTATTTATCAAAAGAAGCTCTTCGCAAAAAGCACCGCATAGAAACAAATCCATCCTCCCGTAAAAATCATATGGAGTATCTTCCGGGAATGGATAAAATTGAGTCTGATGTATGCAAAAATGTAATGGAGCAAATGAATTCTTTTGATTATTCAAAATATACGGAGGAAGATGTAAAGGCAGCTCTCCGGCATGATAAATGTACTATCGAAGATTTTAAAGCACTTCTTTCACCTGCGGCACAAGCCTATTTAGAACAAATGGCAGAAAGAGCGAGACTTGAAACAAGTAAGCATTTTGGAAATACTGTCTATCTGTTCACTCCGCTTTATATAGCTAATTATTGTGAAAACTACTGCGTTTATTGTGGGTTTAACTGCTATAACCATATAAAGAGAATGAAGCTTTCTATAGAGCAGATTGAAAAAGAAATGCAAGTTATAGCAGATAGCGGTATGGAGGAAATTTTAATACTTACGGGCGAAAGCAGAAGTCAAAGCGATATAAATTATATCGGCGAGGCGTGCAAGCTCGCAAGAAAGTATTTCAGAATGGTTGGACTTGAAATTTATCCCGTAAATACCGATGAATATAAATATCTTCACGATTGCGGAGCTGACTATGTTACTGTTTTTCAGGAAACCTACGATACCGAAAAATATGAAAAGCTTCATCTGCTGGGGGCTAAGCGAGTATGGCCTTATCGCTTTGACGCTCAGGAGCGTGCTTTGATGGGCGGTATGCGGGGTGTAGCATTTTCGGCACTTTTGGGACTTTCGGATTTTAGAAAGGATGCTTTGGCGAGTGCACTTCATGTTTATTTCTTGCAAAGGAAATATCCTCATGCAGAAATGTCGCTCTCTTGTCCAAGACTAAGACCTATTGTAAATAACGAAAAAATAAGTCCTCTTGATGTTCACGAAAAAGAGCTTTGTCAGATTATATGTGCTTACAGAATTTTTCTTCCGTTTGTAGGTATCACCGTATCATCCCGTGAAAGTGCCTCTTTCAGAAACGGAATTGTCAAAATAGCTGCAACGAAAGTTTCGGCAGGTGTTTCAACGGGTATTGGTGACCATGAAAGCAAATATACCGGAAAAGAAGCAGTTGATGCTGCGGGTGATGAACAGTTTGAAATTGATGATAATCGTAGCCTTGATGCAATGTATAAGGATATTGCAGAAGAAGGCTTGCAACCTGTGCTTAACGATTATCTGTATGTGTGAGGTGTGATGAATGAAAGAATTAAATACAAA
>JAFSBF010000028.1 GCA_017441965.1 Clostridia bacterium
CTGGAGCTGGTGATGGGACTCGAACCCGCAACCTGCTGATTACAAATCAGCTGCTCTGCCAATTGAGCTACACCAGCATATTAAATTAATCACAACCCGTGACACGCATATTATAATAGCATATTAAACTGCAATTGTCAACAACTTTTTTAAAAATTTTTGAAATATGTCGAAATGGCATTGCTCAGCCATTTCGACATATTTAGTATATACTATTTTCTTAGTTTAATACGTCTTCTCTTTTTCATCCTGCGCCTGATTGAGGAAACGAACATAAATACCGCCATTACTGCCAGAAACGCCATCATAATATAGGAAAAGGCGGAAATATTATTACTTTTTACAACTGACCACATTTCAAGGACGTCCTGATTTCTCTCCCCGAAGTCCTCCATAATGCCGCACCTGACAGTTTCCTCCACAGATGGGTACTGTGTTGTAAGCTGTCTGCCGATTTCGTTTGTGCGTACAATTGCCTTACCATTTTCGTATCTGTCGTCGCTTAAAGTTCCCTTGAAAAAGTAGGAGAGGTCATGCTCATACTTTCCGTCCTCTTCGCCGTAATTTTCGCAGACGAGGTCAAATAATTCATCACCTGCAATGGCGCTTGTATAACCGATATAATCCATATTCATTGCGGCAATTTCGGGTCTGCATAAAAAGTCTACGAAATCCTGTGCGAGTTCTACGTTTGCGCCCTTTGGCATAACCCATCCGTCAAACCATATGGTACTGCCCTCGTTCGGGATTACGAAAGCGAGCTTTTTATCATCCTCTTCCTCGGCAAGATCCATTGCATATACGGCATCGCCGCTCCAGGCGAGATTGGCATCTATTTTGCCTGAAACGATGTCGGTTTTTCCGCTATCCACCTCAAACCCGTAGATATTCTTTTTCATTTCGGCAAGGGCTGCCCCGACTTTTTCGATGTTTGCAGCACTTGTGTCGTTTGCTACGTCATTTACCGCCTTTTGAAGCTCTGCGGCATCTGTTTTCCCGTCATTATACTCCTTAACCTTTTTTCGTAATTCATCAGAATGTACATAGAGAGAGCCTACAACGTATGCATCACGGGAAACATCCTTGCAGGTGCTTCTGTTTTTATAATCAGTATTCCAGAAAAAGTCCCATGTGGAAACGTCTTCCTTTTTTACTGTTTCAGGGTTATAGAGAAAGCCTACCGTTCCCCACATATAGCATACGGCATATTCTGTCCAGTCGTTTTTCTTAAATAAATCCGAAATGTAGGGAGATACATACTTTTGGTAGTTTTCCATTTTTGATATATCGTATTTTTCTATAGCTATGCTTTCGTCACCGCCTGAAAGTGTGGCGTTAAGCATTTTTTGTATTATATAATCTGACGGGCATACAAGGTCATATGCAGTTTTTCCCGTGCGCAGTGTGTTGAGCATAGTTTCGTTTGTTTCAAAGGTATCGTACTGTACGCGCACCTTTTTGCCTGTGCGTGCGTAGTAATCCTTTTCCCAAAGCTCAATTACACTGTCATCGACCTTTGCACCGTCGTCATCCTTACCCTCGTTTATATAGTCCTGCCAGTTGTATACACGAAGCACCTCTTCCTCTGCAAATGAGGAAGGAGTAATTCCCAAACATAAAATAATGCACAGTATTAATGCAAAAGTTTTTTTCATTGGCATTATTTCTCCTTTTCCTTAGAACTTTTAATATTGACAATTATAAGAATAACCAGAGCGATAAGGGTGATTACCGTGGTAAGTGCTCTTAGTGACGGGGGAAGAGTTCCCTTCTTACTCGTAACACCGTAAACGTATGTGCTGAGTGTTTGAAAAGCTGTGTCACGTGTAAATGCCGTTATGATATAATCGTCAAGACTTAATGTTATTGACAGAATAAATCCCGAAAACACCCCCGGAAGAATTTCAGGTACAATAACCTCGCGCAGTGCTTTAGATGGTGTTGCACCAAGGTCAAGCGCCGCCTCGTAAATATTGGGGTCCATCTGCATAAGCTTGGGGCGTACCGAAAGCACCACAAACGGAATAGTCAGAACAACGTGACCGATAAGAAGTGTTGTGAAATTAAAGGTAATACCGCAGAATACGAAAAGGATTGTCAGTGAAAGTGCGGTGACAATTTCAGCGTTCATAACGGGAATGTTGCTCAGTCCCTCCAAAAATGCCTTTGACCGCTTCCCTGAATAGAAAATTCCTATTGCGCCAAGTGTACCTAAAATTGTTGAAACAACGGCAGAGGAAACTGCAACGAGGAACGTGTTGGCAAATGCCTGCATTATCTCTTTATCACGGAAAAGTGCCTTGTAAAGGTGCAGACTAAAACCGCCCCACTTGCCGATGATTTTAGTATCGGTAAAGCTGTATACGATTAAAAGCAGAATTGGCGCATACATCACAAACAAAAGTATGTATACATAAAATTTGCAAAGGAAGTCAGAGAGTGAAAATTTATTCTTACTCATTACCATAGCCCTCCTCTCGAAGTATGCTCCTCCTCAGTTTCTGTGCAGAAAGAGCCAAATGCAATAATTAAAAGCATAATAAGTGCAACGAGGCTTCCTATATGCCACAGTCCCTGGTCAAAATAAAGCTGAATACTGTTACCGATGAGGGAAATTTTACGCTCCCCCATAACGTCGCTGATTACGTAACTACTCATAGTCGGCATAAATACCATTGTCGATGCCGACACTATTCCCGGCATCGTCATAGGAAGTATCGTAAGGAAAAACGTCTTAACCTTATTTGCACCAAGGTCATACGATGCCTCTATAAGGCTATAGTTCATTTTTGTCATTGTGGTATAAAGCGGCAGAATAACAAAGGGCAGGTAATTATACACCATACCAATCATTGTAGAAAGGTAGGGATGCTCTCCGCCTTTTATTCCCATAGCAAAAAGAAGGTCACGTGTTGCCGCAGTACGCAGTACAAAATTTATCCACATCGGCATCACGAAAAGAAGAACTGTCGCCTTGCCGAAATTCATATTGCGTTTTGCTAAGATAAACGCCGCAGGGTAGCCTAAAAGAAGGCATATTGCAGTGTTTGCAAGTCCTATAAAAATACTGAACATCAGTGTGTTGATGTTATGTGCGCCAGAAAAGAATGTGCGGAAATTCGAAAGTGTCACGGCGCCGCTCTCATCAGTAAATGCGTATGCAATTATGAGAAACAGAGGTATAAGTACAAATAAAACAAGAAATACCGCATAAGGGAGCGCCAAAATCTTTCTCGAAAAAACTTTATTTTTTCGCATATTTCTTTGCCTCCCCCTTTAAGGTGAGCTTTATATCCTCCGCCTTAACAGATAGACCTACAAGGTCATTTTCATCATAAGTGTACTCTGTATCAAGAACGAAATCCTCATCCTCGCCTGTACGGATAGTAAGCTGATAATGGTCGCCCTTATAGATTATGGAGACAATTTCACCCCTTACAATACCTGCCTCGTCATCATCAAGTATTTCAATCTTATCAAGACCGATTGTGGCAATAACGTCGGCATCAGTAAAGTCATAGCGCACACCGTCAGGACCAAGAACATAACCGTCCTCGTCAAGAGTGGAGCCGGGCACAAGTGATGTTATGTCGCATTCAAAGGCACTTTCTGAAATAACAACACGGTTATTTTTATCAATATATGCGTCGTTATAGATATTGGCAGTAAGCTCCTTTTTCATAATATGTATGCCGTCAGGCTCAATATCAAAGCCGTAGGTTTTATTGACCTCAAGATTGCGGGTGTCAACAATAACAAGCTCATTTCTGCCGACCATCATTATATATTCATAGTGAATACCCTTGAAAATCTTGCTGACGATTTTACCGCTAGCCATACCCTCGCCCTCTTTTGTGATATGAACATCCTCGGGACGGATAACAACGTCAACCTTTTCATTCTTCGGAAATTCGTCAACGCAGTCAAAGGTATGGTTAATAAAGCGAACCTTTTTGTCGCCCGTAACTGTACCGCTGTATATATTACTCTCCCCGATAAAGTTTGCAACAAAGGCATTCTTCGGCTCGTTATAAATATCCTCGGGGGTGCCGATTTGCTGTATCATACCATCCTTCATAACAACAACTGTATCTGAAAGGGTGAGCGCCTCCTCCTGATCGTGCGTAACGTAAATAAAGGTTATGCCGAGCTTTTTATGCATTTCCTTAAGCTCAAGCTGCATATCCTTACGCATTTTAAGGTCGAGTGCGCCAAGCGGCTCGTCAAGAAGCAGAATTTCAGGCTCGTTTACAATTGCGCGTGCAATTGCAATTCTTTGCTGCTGACCGCCCGAAAGGGTGGAAATATCCCTTGTTTCATACTCCTCAAGGTCAACTATCTTAAGTGCATTTTTTACCTTCTTATCAATTTCCTTTGTAGTCAGGCGACGCATCTTACTGCCTTCGGGCACTCTTTTAAGCTTAAGCCCAAATGCAACGTTGTTATATACGTCAAGATGCGGAAAAAGTGCATATTTCTGGAAAACCGTATTTACAGGGCGTTTATATGGAGGCAGAAGTGTAATATCCTCCCCGTTTAAGAGAATTTGTCCCTCCGTAGGAAGCTCAAACCCTGCAATCATCCTGAGGGTGGTAGTCTTACCGCAACCGCTGGGCCCTAAAAAGGTTATAAATTCCCCTTTTTTAACATAAAGATTAAAGTTGTCTACCGCATAGGTCTGGTCAAAATGCTTCGACACGTTTTTAAGTTCAATGATTATGTTTTCTGCCAATTAAAAAACACCTCGCCATTATATAATATTGTAAGATATATTTTAAATTATGGGGGGCTTATTGTCAATAGCAAATTCGCCAAATTTCGAGCAGGAAGTTTTTTATGCCAATTTTAAAATAACTGTTGCTATTTACCTGAAAAAAGTATAAAATTATATAATAGGCGAAAGGAATTGATAAAATGTTACATACCAATCTTGATATTAATGAAAAAGGAAATCTTACATTTGCAGGCTATGACACGGTTGAGCTTGCAAAAGAATATAAAACACCGCTCTATCTTCTTGACGAGGAGCGTATCCGTGAGAAATGCAGAACATATCTGGGTGCTATGAAAAAGCATTTCGGTGAGGGAAGCACTGCCCTTTATGCAAGCAAGGCATTAAGCCTTAAGGAGATATACCGCATTGCAAAAGAGGAAGGTATGTCCGTTGATGTGGTTTCAGGAGGAGAAATATATACGGCGAAGACGGCGGGCTTTCCAATGGAAAATGTGTATTTCCACGGCAATAACAAGACAGATGATGAGATAGAATATGCTATAGAGTGCGGCATTGGCTATTTCGTTGCAGATTGCAGGGAAGAGCTTATTGCAATTAATTCTTTTGCGCAAAAGAAAAATATTGTGCAGAAAATAATTCTTCGCCTTACCCCGGGAATTGATACGCATACGTATGAGGCTGTGCGTACAGGTCAGGTTGATTCCAAATTCGGAACGGCTATTGAAACGGGACAGGCAATAGAAATAACAGAATTTGCACTCTCTCTTTCAAATATCAGCCTTGAGGGTTTTCACTGCCACGTAGGCTCGCAGGTGTTTGACGGACAGACCTTTTGTGACAGTGCCGATATAATGCTTGACTATATAGCTTTTGTTAAAGAGAAGCTTGGTTATGAGGCAAAAATTCTTAATCTCGGCGGGGGTTACGGCGTGCGCTATGTTGAAAGCGACCCGCACCTTGATATAGAAAAAAGCATTGGTGAGGTAAGTGTGCATATCAAGAAAAAATGCAGTGAAAGCGGTATTGATATGCCTAAGATTTTAATGGAACCGGGAAGAAGCATTGTGGCAGATGCAGGTCTTACCCTCTACAGTGTGGGCAGTGTTAAAACAATAACAGGTTATAAAAGCTATGTGGCAATTGACGGCGGTATGACCGATAATCCAAGATATGCCCTTTATAAATCCGCATATAGCAGTATTATTGCAAACAAAGCAAAAGAGGAAGCTGATTTTTGCTGCGCTATAGCGGGAAAATGCTGCGAGAGCGGTGACCTTATTGCAGAGGACATAATGCTGCAAAAACCTGAGAGGGGCGATATACTGGCAGTAATGGTTACAGGTGCATACAACTATTCAATGTCATCAAACTATAACAGAATACCCCGTCCGCCCGTTGTAATGCTTTCAAAGGAAGGAAGCAGGGTTGTTGTAAAGCGTGAAAGCTATGAAGATGTAGCAAAAAACGATATATAAAAAGGGAGGTATCCTATGATTATAAAAATTGCAGGGCTGGTAATTGACGTTAAAAATAAATATTCATATTTTGGTCAGATGGCACGTGGCTTTGAGGCGGAGGGAAAGGCAGATTTTTCTGTAGAAGTTCCCGAGAATGTAATTGAAAAAGCCATAGCAGAAAACCCCGAATATTCAGAAGGATACGTAGAGTCACTTGAAATTTACAGAATAATATGCCGCAAAATTTTAGAGTATGATGCTATGCTGATGCATTGTGCGGCAATCTGTGTTGATGGGGAGGCTTATCTCTTTACTGCCGTAAGCGGTACGGGAAAGACAACGCACATTTCACTGTGGATGGAGAAATTTGGTGACAGATGCTTTGTTGTAAACGGTGACAAGCCAATCTTAAGGCAGGTTGACGGAAAATTTTACGCCTGCGGAACACCGTGGAGGGGTAAGGAAAACTACGGAAGCAACCTTAATGTACCGATAAAGGCTATATGCATCCTTGAACGCGGAGAGAAGAATGAAATTAAAAAAATACCTGCACACGAGGCGATTTCCACCGTTATAACGCAGACACTTCGTACAAATGATATGTATGAAATGGAAAAGATGCTCACGCTTTCTGACAAGCTTCTTACAAGCGTTCCGTTTTACAGGCTTAAATGTAATATGGAAAAGGAAGCGGCAGACGTTTCGTATGAGGGAATGAGATAGCCATTGAAAAATTTCCAACTAAAAGGACGGTGCAAAAAGCGTGCTTTTTAAAAAGTTAAAAGAAAATGATTCTTGCCGATATTGCAAAAATGTAAGGGCAGACGGTGAAGAATACATATGTAAGTATAAGGGAAATGTAGAAGCATCCTATGTGTGCAGAAGATATATTTTTAACCCGTTTGCACCACGTGTTCCGCGTGTGCGCACGCTCGACACAACGATGTTTGACCCGCTTGATTTTAAAATAGATTGAGGTGTTTTTATGCAGGTCGAAAAAATAGCGAGCTTTACTGTAGACCATAATAAGCTTAAAGAGGGAATATATATTTCACGTACAGACGGCGATATAATAACCTATGACTTACGTACACGCAGACCTAACAAAGGCGACTATATGGACAATCTTACAATGCATTCGGCAGAGCATATGATTGCGACCTATATACGAAGCTCTGCTATCGGGGAAAATATTATATATTTTGGTCCGATGGGATGTCAGACGGGATTTTACCTGCTTGTAAGGGATGAAAAGCCCGAGCGTGTTTTAAATATACTCAAAGAAACTCTTGAAAAGGTAATAAATCACGAGGGCGTGATGTTTGGCGCGTCGGCTATTGAATGTGGAAATTATAAAAACCTTGATGTAGACGCGGCGAAGACAGAATGCAGGCGATATCTTGATATATTAAACGGATATACCCCTGATTTTAAATACGAATGACGGAGGATGGAAAATGATAGGAATTATCGGTGCAATGAATGTGGAAATTGACCGCATTACGGCGCAGATGACAAATAAATCTGTACAGAAAATCGGTGGTGTAACCTATACCGAAGGTGATATAGGTGATAAAAAGGTCGTTGCAGCGGTCTGCGGCATAGGAAAGGTGTTTGCCGCAATTTGTGCGCAGACGATGATACTTAGGTATTCACCTGAAGTAATTATAAATACAGGCGTTGCCGGCACACTCACAAATGAGCTTAACATTCTCGACACTGTTGTTGCGAGCGCTCTTGTGCAGCACGATATGGATACAACATATTTTGGTGACCCGCGCGGTTTGATTTCGGGAATAAACAAGGTGGAGTTTGAGTGTGACGAGGGTTTGGCAGAGAAAATCTGTGAAAATATCAGTTCCAGATATATACGTGGTATTATTGCATCAGGCGACGCATTTATAGCAGATGAAAATAAGAAAAGAGATATAAAAGAAACCTTTAATGCCGTTTGTTGTGAAATGGAGGGCGCAGCCATTGCGCACGTATGCTATGTCAATAATATAAAATGCTGCGTTGTGCGTACTATTTCAGACGGGGCAGACGGTGACAAGGTTATGAGCTATGAGGCGTTTTGTGAAAAAGCTGCAGAAAAGTCGGCACAGATAATTATAAATACAATTAATAATTTATAGGAGGATGAAAAATGAAAAGTGTAGTTTTGGCGGCAGGATATGCGACAAGGCTTTATCCGCTGACAGAAAATTTCCCCAAGCCGCTTTTGGAGGTTGCGGGAAAAAGTATTTTGGATTGGCTTCTTGATGACATTGACAACATTGAGGGTATTGATGAGCATATCATCATATCAAACCACCGCTATGTGGAGCATTTTGAAAACTGGAAGAAAAATGCCAAGCTCAAAAACCCCATAACAATAATTGATGACGGCTCAATGTCAAATGAAACACGCCTTGGTGCGGTTAAGGATATTCAGTTTGCAATAGACACGTTAAAGCTTGATGATGACCTCTTTATCGTAGCGGGTGACAATATGCTGGATTTCTCGTTCCAATCGTTTGTGGATTTATTCCACGAAAAAAATGCGGCAGTTGTAATGTGTAACTATGAAGAGGATGTAAATACGCTTCGTCGCTGCGGTGTAATGGTTCCCGACAGTGATTTTCGTGTTGTGTCTATGGAGGAGAAACCTCAGGATCCGAAATCAAACTGGTGTGTAGGTCCGTTCTACATATATAAAAAGGATGAGCTTCATCTTATAAAGCAGGGCATTGAGGACGGCTGCGGAACAGACGCACCGGGTAGCTTTGTATGCTACCTTTGTGAAAAAACAGATGTATACGCACTTGAAATACCGGGTAACAGATATGATATAGGAACACTTGAAAGCTACGAAGAGGTTAAGAAGGTATTTGAAAATAAAGAGTAATTCAAGCAACAAAGGGGGTGTAAAAAAACTCGGTTTTTTTACATCCCCTTGTTTAATGCCTTTTATTAAAGTCCTTTACTGTATTTCTTCGTATACTCCTCTACGTCAACAACTTCTCCTGTAAGTCTTGAATGTTCTGCCGCAAATGCAATCATATGATTTTTAGCGGAAACACCGATTTCGCTGAGCAGGTCGCCCTCATAACCAACTGTAAGGTAATCATAAAGTACGTTTATAATTCCTGCATCACCGCCGCCGTGACCTGAATCAATTGCATCGCCTAAAGGTGCATCGGCAGGAGTGATGACTTTTGTTTCGCCGCTTTCGAAGTTAAAGTAGGTGATTTTTGTTTCACCTGCGCTGCCTGAAAGCTCACCCTTTGTTCCCATAATGCGGATGTGTCTGCCGCCCTTATTAAATGCATTCATATTAAATGAAATTGTTGCGCCATCTTCAAATTCAAGGTTAACAACCTGATGGTCAACAACGTTGTTATTGCTCTTATACACGCACTTGCCGTAGTTGTTTGTACGAAGTGCCTCTCTTACCTCTTCATCTGTAGCGTTAAGGTCATCAGTTACACGGTCACGCATCCACTGAACCTTCTTTTCGCCAAGATACACATTTTCTACACTGTAGGGGCACGTCTTCATATGGGGGCATCCGTCAAGACAGAATTCTGTAGAGCCTTCGGGTGCATTTTTCCTTGTAAAATGTGTGAGAGAACCGAAGGAATGTGCCCTCTTACACTCTTTGCCCATAAGCCACTGGAGAATATCCATATCATGACAGCATTTCTGCAGAAGCATAAAGCTTGATTCGTCCTTATTACCCCAGTTTCCTCTTACAAAGCTGTGACTCTGGTGTACATTGCCGACACATTCATCTGCGTGGATTGAAACAATATCACCAACTGCACCTTCGTCAATAAGCTTTTTAAGAGTGCGGTAAAAGAGCGTGTAACGCAGTACGTGGCAAACAAGTATTTTTACGCCTTTCTTTTTAGCGGCAATTGCAATGTCGTAACATTCCTCGGGTGTGGGGGTTACGGGCTTTTCCAGAAGAAGGTCATAGCCTTTTTCAATAGCCTTTAAAGAAGGCTCATAATGCATTTGGTCCATAGTTGCTATAACGGCAACATCTGCCAACTTGTCAAGTTCAAGAAGCGGTTCCCATGTGGTAAAGCACATATCTTCAGGAACATTATGCTTTTTGCGTATGTATTCTCTTCTTGCCTCAATCGGTTCTGCAACAGCAACAATTTCATATTTTTCAGGCATTTGCGCCATAATGTCGGTATAGCCTGTTCCTCTGCCGCCTGCACCGATAAGTATAACCTTAAGCTTTTTCATTAAAAACATCCTTTCATAGAATATAGTTGAATGATAACATATAGAAAAACACATAACAATACTATAATGGATATAAAACATTTGAATTTGGATAAAAAATGACACATTGGGGATTGTCCCTAATGTGTCGTTTTTATTCTAATTATATTTTCATTGTAAGTGAAATTCTCTTTTTCTCTTTGTCTACGTCAAGGACTTTTACCTTAACTATATCACCCACGCTTAAAACATCTGTAGGATGCTTGATAAACTTATCTGAAATCTGCGAGATATGCACAAGTCCGTCCTGATGCACACCGATATCTACAAACGCACCAAAATCAATTACATTTCTTACAGTGCCCTCTAAAATCATACCGTTTGTAAGCTCGTCAAGTGACATACATCCACTGCGAAGAAGCGGCTTGGGAAGCTCGTCACGCATATCACGGCCGGGCTTTGCGAGGGTATCGCAAATATCACGCAGTGTAAACATACCTATGTTAAACTCTGCGCAGAGTTTTTCTGCAATTTCTTTTGTAATACGCTTCGTAATATCTGAAAAATTACCTTTGGCACTTTCTTCAATGCTGTAACCGCACTCTTTAATAAGCGCCCTTGCCGCATCGTAGCTTTCGGGATGAACAGACGTATTATCTAAAAATTCCTTGCCACCCGGTATACGCATAAAGCCTGCACACTGAATAAATGCTTTGTTTCCGAGCTTGTTAACCTTCAAAAGCTCCTTTCGTGAAGAGAAAGAGCCGTTTGCCTCACGGTAATCGACTATATTTTTTGCCACTGCCGATGAAATACCTGAAATATAACCAAGAAGTGATGCCGATGCAGTATTTAAGTCAACGCCGACATTATTTACGCAATCCTCTACAACTCCGCCTAAGGCGCCTGAAAGCTTTTTCTGATTACAGTCATGCTGATACTGCCCTACACCGATAGAGCGAGGGTCAATTTTTACAAGCTCTGCAAGGGGGTCCTGAAGTCTGCGTGCAATTGAAACGGCACTGCGCAGCGAAACGTCAAAATCGGGAAATTCCTTTGCGCCAAGCTCGCTGGCACTGTAAACAGATGCGCCCGCCTCAGAAACGACCATATACTTAATGGGTTTATTCATTTCACCGATAAGTGATGCAATAAACTTCTCACTTTCTCCCGTTGCTGTACCGTTGCCGATTGATATGAGGGAAACATTGTTTCTTTCAATCATCGCCTTTATCTGTTTTTTTGCCTTTTCCAAATCGTGATGCTCAAGCGTGAAATAGCCGACACCCGTCTCTAAAACCTTGCCCGTAGCATTAACTACGGCAAGCTTACATCCCGTGCGGTATCCCGGGTCAACGCCGAGAACAGTATACCCCTTAACGGGCGGCGTCATAAGAAGGTTTTTAAGATTAACGCTGAAAAGACCGATTGCACCGTTTTGTGCACGCTCGGTAAGAGTGTTACGGATTTCGTTTTCTATGGATGGCGCAATAAGCCTTTTGTAAGCATCTTCAACCGCAGAAATAACAAGAGCTGAAAGTGAAGAGTTACCCTTTACAACCTCTTTGCATAAGTAATCGGTAATAATCTCTGTTTCAACATCTATTTTTACGCTGAGAACATCCTCTTTTTCGCCACGGTCAATTGCAAGTATTCTGTGATCGGCAACCGTTTTAACAGGCTCTGAAAATTCGTAATACATCTGATAAACGGCATTTTCGTTTTTTGTAACCTTGCTCGTAAGATTTCCGTTCATATAAGTAAGGCGGCGTATGTTTTTGCGGTAATCGGCATTATCGCTTAAATCCTCCGCAATAATGTCAAGTGCACCTTGTATAGCTTCCTCAGAAGAAAGGACACCTTTTTCCTCGTTTATATATTTTTGAGCCTCTGTTTCAATGCTACCTGAAAATTCCTGCGCAAGGATAAGAGATGAAAGCGGCTCCAATCCCTTTTCACGTGCGATGCTTGCACGTGTTTTGCGCTTTGGTCTGTAGGGGCGGTATATATCCTCAAGCTCGGTTAAGGTTTTTGCGTTTTCTACCGCCTTTGTAATTTCTTCGGTAAGCTTTCCCTGCTCGTCAATAAGACGGATAACCTCCGCCCTGCGCTCCTCTATAGCACGAAGTGCCTCAAGGCGCACAGAAATACTGCGCACAAGCTGGTCATCCATATTTCCCGTAAGCTCCTTACGGTAACGAGCAATAAAGGGAATTGTATTTCCCTCGTCAAGAAGATTTATGACGTTTTGTGTTTTTGTTTCGTCTGTGTTAAGCTCTGCACACAGTTGCTTTAAAATATCCATCAAGCTAATTCCTTTCGATGATTAAAGTGAAAAAATTGCACCTGCTGCCCCTGCAATTATAATATAAAAAATCGGGTGCAGCTTTATTTTGTTTGTAAAAAAGAGAAGAAGGGCAAAAAGCACTGCCGCCTTTATATTAAGTGAGGAAAGAAGCTTTCCCCCGTTTGTGAAAATACCGCTTTTTATCATCATAACTGCCGCAGAGGCAATCATTCCCGTAACGGCAGGGCGAATTGCGTAAAAGGAACGCTCCACAAGCTTATTTTCCTTAAATGCCGCAAGAAGCCTTGCCACAATTAAAATTATGATAACACTCGGCATAACAAGCCCTACGGTCGCAATAATACTTCCCAAAAGAGCGCCCACGCTTCCAAAATGGTCATAGCCTACGGTAAATCCGACATATGTTGCCATATTTACACCGATAGGGCCCGGCGTTGATTCACCCACGGCAATCATATTGCCGAGAAGCTTTTCATCAAACCATCCGTACGATGCCCCCATTGCTTTAAGAAAGGGAATGGTTGCAAGACCGCCGCCTACTGAAAAAAGACCTGTTTTGAAAAATTCCCAGAAAAGCCTTACAAAAATCATTTTTCAGCGCCCCCTTTTTTTGCAATGTTACCGATAAGTGCCGCCGCAAGGACTATGAAAACGGGTGACACAGAGGGGAAAATAACGGAAACTGCAAACGCTGCCAGAGCAAGAAAAACACAAAGCTTATCCTTAATTGCTTTTTTGCCCATAGTAATAACGGCGTTTATAATAAGCACTGCAACGGCTACACGTATTCCACCGAAAATATGCTGAACTATGGTGTACTGCATAAAGTTTTGCAAAGCTGCCGCAATTATACATATTATTATGAGAGAGGGGAAGACAACCCCTGCCGTTGCAAAAATTGCACCTAAAGTTCCCTTTTGCTTATAACCTACAAAGGTAGCGGTATTTACCGCAATAACGCCGGGGGTGCACTGTGCAACGGCATAGTAATCGAGCACCTCTTCATCAGTTGCCCATTTTTTATTGTCGACAACCTCGCGTTGTATGAGCGACAGCATCGCATATCCGCCGCCAAAGGTAAATGCGCCTATTCTGAAAAAGGTGCAGAAAAGGTCAATAAGAGTTTTCATAAAAAATCACTTCCAATAATGTTAAAGGGGGATTGTTAAGGGGATCCCTTAACAGTGAAATTCAGGGGGATGTAAAAAACTCGTTTTTTTGCATCCCCTTTTTAATTGTTTTCAAGAACTGTGTATAGTGATGCGGCATCGTTTTTGAGGGTATGCTCCTTTATATCCTCAATTCTGACCTTTATCAGCCTTTCACCAAAACGGATTTCCACAATATC
>JAFSBF010000029.1 GCA_017441965.1 Clostridia bacterium
TACCGAGCCTGAGCGCTGCCGGTGGCAGATGAAGCGATGGCGCAGGGTTGTGCAGAAACAGTCGCGATGCAAACGGCAGTGCAGCAGGGCGGCATTGTTTCAAACGGGTAGGGGGAAATCGAAATCCCCCGACGCTTTTCGCCATTTTGGCGCTCAAAATGGCAAGGGGTTTGCCACTCGGCAAAAGGTTCCAATACACTATTGGTTTTATAAAGGGATTTTCTTCGTTTTCTAAAAACGCCCCATACAATTAATTGTATGTTTAAGCCCTTTACAGCATACCTATTAAAAAGAGGGGAGAGATTTTTATGAAAAAAAAAGAGCCAAAGGCGGCACGTATTGCAGATGCACTCGATTTGCCCCTTGATGTTATGTGTGATGTTCCCAGAACGCAGATGGTGGGAAATAGCAGACTTAGTATTGAGAACTTTCGCGGTGTTTTAGATTATAACGAAAACTGTGTGAAAATAAATACTGCCTCTGGTATTATAAAAATTGACGGTGACGGTCTTTTTATAGAAAGTATTACAGACGAGGGAATTTTTATCAGGGGAATTATTGTGCGGATTGAATTTGTTTAAGTGGGGGAATAAAATATGTTGTTTTTTGTGATTTGCAGTGCGTTTGCCCTTTTTCCCGAGCAGGTTTTATGTGGCGCACAAAACGGTCTGGCACTTTGTATAAATGCCGTTATTCCGTCGCTGCTTCCGTTTATGCTTGTATCCTCGTGTATAATAAAGAGCAAGTTTTCACGCCCTTTGGGCGCAGTGCTTGAAAGAGTGCTGGGCACACTTACGGGAATGAGCAGTGCAGGGTGCGTGTGCTTTATTACGGGAATACTCGGCGGCTACGGCGCAGGCGCGCGCAGCGTGCTGGAGAGCTATCGGGAAAAGCAGATTTCAAAAAAAGAAGCACAGAGGCTTTTAGCCTTTTGCAATAATGCAGGGCCGCTTTTTATCATAGGAACTGTAGGAATAGGCTTTTTTTCGAGCCGTTCTGTCGGGTTTATGCTCTTTTGCGTTCAAATTGTGACCTCCCTTATTTGTGCACGTGTTTTTTCGGGAGATTTCAGGGGGGAGAAGAAGTCCGTTGTGTCTGAATGGAATTATTATAAAAAAAACAAGTGTGAACTTGGCACACTTGTTACAAAATCAGCTATAGAAAACGGCAGCGCCATTGTTACGGCGTGCGTTTTTATCATTACATTTTCTGCAATCCTTGAAATTCTGCCGTTTGGAGAGTACCCCTTTCTTGCAGGAGTGCTTGAGGTAACGCGTGGAATTTCGGAGGTTTCACGAATTGGGAAGGAAACACTTCCGCTTGTAAGCGCACTTTTATCCTGGGGTGGGATGAGTGTTCATTTTCAGGCAAATGCACTTTGCAGCGGTGAATTTAATATGAAAACATACTATATGGGGAAGCTGCTTTCAAGCGGTATTGCGTTTTTACTTACAAAGCTTATTTCGGGGGATACGGCAATACTGCTCCTTATCAGCGTATGCGTGGGCGCATTTTTCCTGATTTACTATGCACTTAAATTTCTCTTTTCCCCAAAATATATTCGGCAATGCGGATGCCGTCAACGGCGGCACTCATAATTCCGCCTGCATAGCCTGCACCCTCACCGCAGGGATAAAGCCCCTTGATGGATGACTGCATATCCTCGCCCCTTATAATCCGTACGGGGGAGGAGGAGCGGCTCTCCACTGCAGTAAGAACTGCATCGGGAAGTGCAAAGCCCTTTATCTTTCTGTCTAAAAGGGTTATTCCCTCGCTAAGGGAATGTGTTATAAACCGGGGGAAAAGCTGCGAAAGATTACTCGGCGTTACACCGATTGGATAGGTGGGCGATACACTGCCGAGGGAAACGCTTTTCTGACCCTTTATAAAGTCGGCAGAGGTCTGCACAGGCGCAAAGTAATTGCTGCCGCCCATATAAAACGCACTTTTTTCAAGCTTTTGCTGAAAATGCACACCGCTTAATACGTCATCGCCCTCAAAATCCGTGGGGAGAATACTTACAAGGAGTGCACTGTTTGCATTTTCACCGTTACGTGCAAAATTACTCATTCCGTTTGTGACAACGGTGTTTTCCTCACTTGCGGCGGCAACAACAGTTCCGCCCGGACACATACAGAAGGTATAAACACCTCTGCCGTCCTTTAAGTGAACTGCCGCCTTGTAGCTTGCGGAGGGAAGCTCCTTTGCGAAGGAGTGGTAGAGCGCCTCGTTAATAAGCTTTTGCGGATGCTCTATCCGCACGCCTACGGAA
>JAFSBF010000030.1 GCA_017441965.1 Clostridia bacterium
AAAATAAAGGTTTTCCTCGAAAGTACATATCCTAACGACATTGTAAGAAGCATACTCACCGTTGTTCCCGCAACAACATAAAATATTGTGTTCATATATCCGGTAAGAATTTCAGGCTTTTCCAGTACCCTTCTGTACGCTTCAAGGGAAAATCCCGCAGGCTTTAACAAAAGACCGCCGCTTTTCAAAAACTCCGCAGGGTTTGAAAAAGATGCAAACACTACATACAGAAACGGATAAAGCGTAATAATTGAAATTGCCGTGAGAAATATTATATTAAATACGTTGAACGCCTGCTCAGCAGGTGATTTTTTAATTTTGTTACTGATTTTCTTCATTATTATCCTCCTTTACCACAGACTGGTTTCACTGACTTTTCTGCTGAACCAGTTTGCACTGTAAACGAGTATACAGTTAACTACAGAGTTGAACAGACCTACAGCCGCAGAATAGCTGGGGTTATTTTCTACAAGACCCTTACGATAAACGTGAGATGAAATTACATCGGCAGTTTCATAAATAACAGGGTTGTAGAGAAGAATTATCTTGTCAGCGCCGACTGTCATCATCGTACCAATCTGCATTATAAGAAGGATGATGATTGTAGGCGCAATTCCCGGCAGCGTAATGTGCCAGAGCTGACGAAGCTTCTTCGCACCGTCAACCTGCGCCGCCTCGTAAAGCTCCATATCAAGACCCGATATTGCTGCAAGGTAAATGATACTGTTCCAGCCAATATTCTTCCACAGTTGTGAAATTATGTAAATCGGTCTGAAAAACTTCGCCTCGTGAAGAAGATTTACGTAGTTCTTCCCCGTAAGGAAATTTACAAGCTGTGTTATCATACCACTGGGTGAAACGAAGCTTACAATCATACCGCACATAACAACAAGTGAAATAAAGTGCGGAAGATATGTAACAGTCTGCACAACTTTTTTAAAGCTTTGGTTTCTCAGCTCATTTAAAAGCAGTGCCAGAATTATAGGCATCGGGAAGCAGATAAGAAGAACATACAAATTGATAAGAAGTGTATTTCGTATAATCTGCCACGCATATATACTGCCGAAAAATGTCTTAAAATGTTCAAGACCTATCCAGGGACTTCCCATAATTCCCCACGCCTGCGAATAATCCTTAAACGCAATTGTCACACCGTACATAGGCGCATAGTGGAAAAGAATATAGAATAAGATGCCCGGTATGGCTATAGCATACAATGCCTTATTCTTACTTATATCCTTCGCCGCCATTAAAAACCACGCACGCAGACGACCGGGGTTTTCCCGGCTGCCTGCTGTATTTTGAATATTTGCTTTCATTTGAGTTCCTCCAAAGATTATTTCTCTATTCTGTCATAAGCCTGCTGCTTAATCTTTACGACTTCCTCTATACCGAGTTCTTTACACTTTTCAACAAATTCGTCATACTTTTCAATAGTCTCTGCACCAATGATGAATTTATCAAACATTGAAGAAAGATATGTACTCAAATCCTCATAGGATGCAATCTGCTTATCCTCTTCTACCGTTGTGGGAACATTGTTAAGGCTTCTTGAACGATCCATTTCCATTGCATAGTTAACAGAAGCTTCCTTAACCTTCTTGAATTCAGGCGCAAGATTTGACTCAAGCCCTACCATTGCCTGATACTGATGCATACCTGTAAAGCCTGTGTTTGTCATATATTTACAGATTGCCTCATAGGGAACCTTTCCGTCGGGGTTATTGAGAATTAAATCAGTAAACTTGTAGCTGCCGTCTTTTTCAACTGTATAAGACTCGCCCTCTACACCCCAGTACATAAGGTCAGATGCTTCCTTTGAATAAAGGTAGTCAAAATATCTGATTGCCTCAACGGGATATTTACACTTTGATGTAATCATCGCACCGTTTGCCCCAACCTGCAAATCCTCAAACGAAGGTCTGGGATAGTATGTTTCACCGTTTTCATTTTTTGGATAAGGCACTGCAACAAGCTCCATCTCAGGGTTCATTGTCATATACTTGGGAAGTGAGTTGTTGTTATCAACATAGAATGCACCAAGGCAATCGTTAAGCACGAGGGAGTCAACCTCATTTGTAGTAGCTGAAATGTAGTTATTGTAGATAAGGCCTTCCTTATACCATCTTGCCATAGTTGTCACGAAATCCTTGAACTGAGGGGTTAATACTGCGTGTGTAACCTTCGTAGGATCCTCCTGGTCAAGGTGATAAAGCATATCCATCGCACCAAAGCCACTTGTAAATGCATAGCGGTACATTACGCCGCTGTTAAATGTAGAGAAGGGAATCTCATCGGTTGTATCGCCGTTTCCGTTCATATCGTTGTCACGGAACGCCTTGAGGACAACTTCCCATTCAGAAATTGTTTCGGGAACCTTAAGACCGAGTTTATCGAGCCAGTCCTTTCTGATAAAGTAACCGTTGTATGCCTGGAATTTGGGGTTATCATATATAACCGGCATGCTGTATATCTGGTCACTCATAGATGCAAACGCCTTTGCATAGTTAGGCTGCTCCAAAACTTTTCTGAAATTCGGCGCAATCTTTTCTATGTAAGGGGTAAGGTCAAACGTTACGCCGTCCTTAATCATCTTTTTACCGTTTGTTGTTGTCCAGTTATGGTAAATAACATCAGGATAATCACCGGAGGAAAGCATAATGTTAAGCTGCTCTGCCGTGTTACCTGTGGGATGAATGAAATTCAGGCTTACGCCTGTAATTTCTGCAAGCTTCTTAAACGACTCAAATTCATTAAAGCTCTTTACATAACCCTGTGAACGGTTTGCCGTCCATACATCAATTGTAATGCCCTCTTCACTGATAGGCATTGTATTTTCTTCCATTACTTCTAAATTGGCAATGTCTTCTGCTGACAGATTTGTTGTTTTCTGTTTGGGACCGCCGCAACCTGCCAAAACGGTCAATGCCAATACTCCTGCTAAAACTGCGCAAATCTTTCTGTGTTTCATTTAAAATTTCTCCTTCCTTTTTGCCTAAAGCTATTTTAGTTATGCTTTGATTTTACTCCCTATTACCATTAAGGTCAATTCTCTGTTTCTCAAATAAAATTCTCTGTTTATGAAAAACCGTCGTTTGTGGGCATTTTTCTTGATTTTACCATAGTGCTTTTGCTTGACAGTACATATTTTTTATGCTACAGTATGAAAAGAAATTGCTTGAGAGGAGGTTTGGTTTTATGCGCTCATTTTTTGACAAAAAAAGCATACGCAGCTCGTGGATTGTTTCATATTCGCTTATTATTGCTCTGTTTCTTGCTGCATTGCTCAGCGTTATTTTCGTAAGCCGCAGTACAATTAAAAGAGAGATAAATCAGACCAATTCCAATGTTATGTCCCTTTTGACAAGTGAATTTAACCGAATTAAGCAGGATATGGACAGTCTGTCGTTGCAGCTGCAGACAAATTCGCTCGTTTCGCCGTTTTTAGAGCCGGTGGAATGGAATGCAGATACGTTTTTAGCATTAAAGGAAGCATCCTATGAAATTGAAAATATGCTAATTCCGTATACCTACGCAGAAAGTGTCTGCATATATAACCCCCTTACGGATGTAATCTTGCAGGGAAGCGGCATAATACGTGCAAATACATATTACCAGAACTATATTTTTGATGAAGATACCCAAACCGATTACTCCTCTTGGAAAAAAGCTATGCAGCAGCACCACTTCCAAGAGCTTTACCGTTGTGTAAACGGTGAAATTCTTCATATTACCACTGCAGCCGGAGATCGTGGTGAAATGTCAAGTGTTATTATTATTACACTCAATTCTTATGCATTTGAACGCTTTACTGACAATAAACGCAGTAGCTTTGAAGATATTATTGTTGTAAACCATCTAAATCAGCCTGTTTTTTCTCAGAACGGCACGATTTTTCAAAAGATGGTAGGCAGCGGTGAAATT
>JAFSBF010000031.1 GCA_017441965.1 Clostridia bacterium
ACAGCAATGATTCCGTTCCTTGAAAACGATGACGCTAACCGTGCACTTATGGGTTCAAACATGCAGCGTCAGGCAGTTCCGCTTTTAAAGCCCCAGTCACCTATTATCGGTACAGGTATGGAATATAAGGCGGCAAAGGACAGCGGTGTTGTTGTTCTGGCAAAGGAAGACGGTGTTATCGATAAGGTTAGCGCCGACGAAATTGTTATTAAGGATAAGAAGGGTGTAAGACATAATTACCACCTTCTCAAGTTCCTTCGTTCAAACCAGGGAACATGTATAAATCAGCGCCCCATCGTTGAAGAAGGCGAAAAGGTTACAAAGGGCACAATTATTGCTGACGGACCTTCAACCGATAACGGTGAAATTGCGCTCGGTAGAAACGTGCTTATCGGATTTATGACCTGGGAGGGTTATAACTACGAGGATGCCGTGCTTCTTAACGAAAAGCTTGTAAGAGACGATATCTACACTTCAATTCATATTGAAGAGTACGAGTCTGAGTCACGTGATACAAAGCTCGGACCGGAAGAAATCACACGCGACATCCCCAATGTTGGTGATGATGCACTTAAAAACCTTGATGAAAGAGGTATTATCCGCATTGGTGCAGAGGTGCGCTCGGGTGATATTCTTGTAGGTAAGGTTACACCCAAGGGTGAAACAGAGCTTACACCTGAGGAAAGACTCCTTCGTGCAATTTTCGGTGAAAAGGCACGTGAGGTACGTGATACATCGCTTCGTGTACCGCACGGTGAGGCAGGTATCATAGTTGACGTTAAGGTATTTACAAGAGCAAACAATGACGAGCTTCCTCCGGGAGTTAACGAAATTGTAAGATGTTATATTGCGCAGAAGAGAAAAATCTCTGTCGGCGATAAGATGGCAGGCCGTCACGGTAATAAGGGTGTTGTATCAAGAATTCTTCCTACAGAGGATATGCCCTTCCTTCCTGATGGTACACCGCTTGATATCGTTCTTAACCCGTTGGGCGTTCCCAGCCGTATGAATATCGGTCAGGTGCTTGAGGTGCATCTTGGTATGGCTGCATCAAAGCTTGGCTTTAAGGTGGCAACACCTGTATTCGACGGCGCAAACGAGAAAGATATTATGAACCTTCTTGAAGAAGCAGGTCTTCGCCGTGACGGTAAGACAGTGCTTTACGACGGAAGAACGGGTCAGCCGTTTGATAACCCCGTAACAGTTGGTTATATGTACTTCCTCAAGCTCCATCATCTTGTTGACGATAAAATCCACGCAAGAAGTACAGGCCCCTACTCACTTGTTACTCAGCAGCCTCTGGGCGGTAAAGCACAGTTCGGCGGACAGAGATTTGGTGAGATGGAAGTTTGGGCTCTTGAGGCATACGGTGCAGCATATTTGCTTCAGGAAATTCTTACTGTTAAGTCTGACGATATCGTAGGACGTGTAAAAACATACGAATCAATCGTAAAGGGTGAGAATGTTCCTACACCGGGTATTCCCGAATCCTTCAAGGTTCTTATCAAGGAGCTTCAGTCACTCGCACTTGACGTTAATGTTCTTAATGCAGAGGGCAGTGTTGTTGAACTCAGGAGCGACGATGACGATGAGCCGAATATGGACGAGTTCAGAGAGGAGCTTCTCACAACGGTTAATGACGGTGTGGCTTCCGGCTACAGCGAGGTTAATCCCGAGGATGAAATCTATGGCATAGTTGAAGGCGGATATTCAAACGATGATGATGAAGATGATGACGAAGATGCTATAGACCTTCTGGCAGAGTTTGATGATGAAGATGATGACTTTGATATTGAGCCTACAGACGAAGAACTTATGGAAATAGAAAACCAGAGTATAGAAGATAATGAGTAAGGGAGGGGTAGATTATGGAATTTAATACTTTTGAAGCAATGCAAATAGGCCTCGCATCTCCCGAAAAAATCAGAGAGTGGTCTTATGGTGAGGTTAAAAAGCCTGAAACTATAAATTACCGTACCTTAAAGCCCGAGCGTGACGGTCTCTTCTGCGAAAAAATCTTCGGACCGCAGAAGGACTGGGAATGTCACTGCGGAAAATATAAGAGAATAAGATATAAGGGTATTGTCTGCGACCGATGCGGTGTTGAAGTAACACGTGCAAAGGTACGCCGTGAGAGAATGGGACATATTGAGCTTGCAGCTCCCGTTTCTCATATATGGTATTTCAAGGGTATTCCCAGCAGAATGGGACTTCTCCTTGACATTTCTCCCCATATTCTTGAAAAGGTACTGTATTTTGCGCAGTATATCGTAATTGACCCGGGTAAGACAGAGCTTAATAAGAAAGACCCTCTTACTGAAAAAGAGTATATGGCTTATTATGAAAAGTACGGTGACCGTTTCCGTGCAGGAATGGGTGCCGAGGCTATCAAAGAGCTTTTGGAAGAAATCGATATTGATAAGCTCAGCGAGGAGCTTAAGGAAGAGCTTGAAACGGCGCAGGGACAAAAGAAGGTTAAGATTTCAAAAAGACTTGAAGTTGTTGAGGCTTTCAGAAAGTCAAACAACCGTCCTGAATGGATGATTCTTGACTGCGTTCCCGTAATTCCTCCGGAAATTCGTCCTATGGTACAGCTTGACGGCGGAAGATTTGCTACAAGCGACCTTAATGACCTTTACCGCAGAGTTATAAACAGAAACAACCGTCTCAAGAGACTTCTTGAGCTTGGTGCTCCCAATATTATTGTAAGAAACGAGAAGAGAATGCTTCAGGAGGCTGTTGACGCACTTATTGACAACGGCAGAAGAGGAAGACCTGTTACAGGTCCCGGAAACCGTGCGCTTAAGTCACTTTCCGATATGCTCAAGGGTAAGCAGGGACGTTTCCGTCAGAATCTTCTTGGTAAGCGTGTTGACTATTCAGGACGTAGCGTTATCGTTGTTGGTCCTGCACTTAAGATTTATCAGTGCGGTCTTCCCAAGGAAATGGCGCTCGAGCTTTTCAAGCCCTTCGTAATGAAGAGACTTGTTGAAAACGGCAGTGCACACAACATAAAGAGTGCAAAGAGAATGGTTGAAAGAGCGCGTAATGAGGTCTGGGACGTTCTTGAAAGCGTAATTAAAGAGCATCCCGTTCTCCTTAACCGTGCACCAACGCTTCACAGACTTGGTATTCAGGCGTTCGAGCCGATTTTGGTTGAGGGCAGAGCAATCAGACTTCATCCCCTCGTATGTACAGCGTTCAACGCTGACTTCGACGGTGACCAGATGGCTGTTCACGTTCCGCTTTCTCCCGAGGCACAGGCAGAGGCAAGATTCCTTATGCTCAGTGCAAATAACCTTCTCAAGCCTCAGGACGGCAGACCTGTTACCGTTCCTACACAGGATATGGTACTTGGTAGCTACTACCTGACACTTGAAAAGCCTAAAGAGGTTAAGATTACCGATGCAGGTGACAGTGACCTTGAGGTAGGTAAGATTTATAAGTATTACGGCACAGTTTATGAGCAGAACATTCTTCTTGAGCAGCAGGGCAAAAAGAAGATTGAATATTCAGAGGACAGCGTAGGCTGCTTTGCAGGTGAAATCGGTGAGGGTAAGTTCTTCTCAAGCGTTAACGAGGCTATGATGGCTTACGATTGCGGTGATGTAGGCTTGCACGCCCCCGTAAAGGTACGCATCGAAAAGGAAATCGACGGACTTATGCAGAGCAAGATTGTTGAGGTTACAGTCGGAAGACTTATCTTCAACGAGGTTGTTCCGCAGGATCTTGGCTTTGTTGACAGAACAAATCCTGATAACTTATTCAATCCTGAAATCGAGTTCCTTGCTGATAAAAAGGCACTCGGTAAGATTGTTGACGCTTGTATAAAGGTACACGGCACAACAAAAACTGCAGAGGTTTTAGACTCTATCAAGGAGCTTGGTTATAAGTTCTCAACACGTGGTGCAATAACCATCAGCGTAAGCGATATGGAAATCCCCGGAAGTAAGGCAGAGCGTCTTGAAGAGGCTGAGGAAGAGGTTGAAAAGATTACAAAGCTTTACAGAAAGGGTCTTATCACAGATGATGAGCGTTACAGAAAGGTTATTGAAACCTGGCAGGGCGCAAATGACAGAATTACCAAGGCTCTTATGGATAATCTTGATAAATACAACCCCATCTATATGATGGCAACATCAGGTGCCCGTGGTAGTATCAATCAGATAAGACAGCTTGCAGGTATGCGTGGTCTTATGGCGAATACTCAGGGACGTACAGTGGAAATTCCGATTCGTGCTTCATTCCGTGAAGGTCTTAACATTCTTGAGTACTTCATCTCAACTCACGGTGCACGTAAGGGTCTTGCCGATACAGCCCTCAGAACGGCTGACTCAGGTTACCTTACACGTAGACTTGTTGACGTATCACAGGATGTTATTATCCGTGAGGTTGACTGTAAGACACACGACGGTATCAACGTGTCTGAAATCGTTGAGGGTAAAGAGGTTATCGAGCCGCTTGAAGAACGTCTTATCGGCAGAGTAAACTGTGACGATATAATCCATCCCGAAACGGGTGAGGTAATCGTTCCTGAAAACACCCTTATGAATAAGGAAATCGCAGATAAGGTTGTAGAAGCTGGAATTAAGCAGGTTAAAATCAGAAGCGTGCTTAACTGTCACGCAAAGGTTGGCGTATGTGCACACTGCTACGGTGCAAACCTTGCAAGCCGCGGTGAGCTTGTTAACATCGGTGAGGCTGTAGGTATTATTGCCGCACAGTCAATCGGTGAGCCCGGTACACAGCTTACGATGAGAACGTTCCACACCGGTGGTGTCGCAGGTGACGATATTACGCAGGGTCTTCCCCGTGTCGAAGAGCTTTTCGAGGCGAGAAAGCCCAAGGGTCTTGCAATAGTTTCTGATATCGCAGGTACAGTAACTGTAAACAAGACGAAGAGCAAGACAGAGGTTATGATTGCAGACAGTGAGGGTATGGCACAGACCTATCTTATCCCTTACGGCTCAACTCTTAAGGTTTCTGACGGTGACGTTGTAGAAGCAGGTGACGAGCTTACAACAGGTTCAATCAACCCCCACGACATCTTAAGAATAAAGAACCTTCTTGCCGTTCAGGAATACCTTGTAAAGGAAGTTCAGAAGGTTTACCGTCAGCAGGCGGTTGATATTGCCGATAAGCATATTGAGGTTATTGTACGTCAGATGATGCGTAAGGTTAAAATCGAGGAGCCCGGTGACAGTAATTATCTTGTTGGCGAAACGGAAGACCGTATTAAGTTCGGTGAGCTTGTGGAGCAGTATAAGGCAGAAGGAAAGAATCCTCCTGTTGGCGAGGAGCTTCTCCTTGGTATTACAAAGGCAGCTCTTGCAACAGACTCATTCCTTTCAGCAGCTTCCTTCCAGGAAACAACAAGAGTTCTTACAGATGCTGCAATTAAGGGTAAGGTTGACCCGCTTATCGGTCTTAAGGAAAACGTTATTATCGGTAAGCTTATTCCTGCAGGTACAGGCGTTCCGATGTACCGTGACGTTGATGTTGAAACAGCAGGAAGCGACTATTCTGATATTCTCGCCGATATGGTTGAAAATATGAATGCGTCGGGTATTAAGTAATTAATAGATGTATAAGAAGGGAAGAGTCTCTTAGAAATGGAGATTCTTCCCTTTTTTCACCATATAGGAGTTTGGGTGATTTTATCGAGAACACTATTTGTTATATTTGAATATAGTTGGGACACGAAATGGATGAAGAAGCAATACTTCTTTTCATAAAAAACAAATTTTTGGTAAAAATATGCCTATCTTTATAAATTAATGCTTGACATTCCCCGAAAGCTTTGTTATAGTATTATAGTGCTATAGGTGTGAAAGTGGGCTTATGCCGTATTTTCACAGATATTGCAAAAGATTTTTTGTGGAGGTGAAATCATGCCAACCTTTAATCAGCTTGTCAGAAAGGGCAGGGAAACATCTGTTTCAAAGTCAACAGCTCCCGCACTTCAGAAGGGACTCAACTCTCTTAAGAAGGCTCAGACTGATCAGAGCTCACCGCAGAAGAGAGGTGTTTGTACTAATGTAAAAACACAGACTCCCAAGAAGCCTAACTCAGCTCTTCGTAAGATTGCCAGAGTAAGACTTTCAAACGGTATTGAAGTAACAAGCTATATCCCCGGTGTAGGTCACAACCTTCAGGAGCATAGCGTTGTTCTTATCCGTGGCGGTAGAGTAAAGGACCTTCCCGGTGTTCGTTACCACATCATCCGCGGTACTCTTGATACTGCAGGTGTTAACGGTAGACTCCAGTCAAGATCCAAGTACGGTGCAAAGAGACCGAAGAAGTAATTTTTTCCGTGCGATAGGCGCACAATCAGTGTGACGTACGGATTTATTATATATTTGTCGTTGCACTTACGGCGGCAGACTGCCGCAGAGTACCTATGAATTCAAAATTTTATGAAGGAGGGAAGAATAGTGCCAAGAAGAGGTTTTATTCCCAAAAGAGATGTATTACCGGATCCGGTGTACAATGACAAGGTGGTAACTCGCCTTATCAACAATATTATGCTCGATGGTAAGAAGGGTACTGCACAGAAGATTGTGTACGGTGCTTTCGAAATCATTAAGGAAAAGACAGGCAAGGAGCCTGTTGAAGTATTCCGTGAGGCTATGGATAACATCATGCCCGTTCTTGAGGTTAAGGCAAGACGTGTCGGCGGTGCTACGTACCAGGTTCCTATGGAGGTTCGCCCCGAAAGACGTCAGACTTTAGGTCTTCGTTGGCTCACAGCTTACTCAAGATCGAGAAGCGAGAAGACAATGAGAG
>JAFSBF010000032.1 GCA_017441965.1 Clostridia bacterium
ACAACAGGTTTCATTTTGCTTCAATTACATCACCCACCCTTATTATAAATAATATTATAGGACAAACCGTTTGTATAGTCAAGGGTTTTAACCTTATTTTAATGTTTTTAACCTATTAATATTTAAGTGCATAACCCTTATAATAATGGTATATCCTTGTTATATTAGGTGATGTTATGAAGATTAAAGACGGAAATAATGCCGCCATCGGCGAAAGAATAAAAGAAATACGACTAAAACAAAATATGACACAAGAAACATTGGCTGAAAAAGTTAACTTAGGAAGTGCCCAACAAATCAGCGACATAGAAAGAGGATTGTGCGGTCTTTCTGTAAGTAAGCTCATAGAATTTTGTAAAGTTCTTACTGTCGATGCTGACTATTTATTATTTGGCACGGCGACAAGAGATGCTAAAAACCCATTAAATCGCTATTTTTCTCAAATGACACCCGAACAATCACGTTGTGCAGAAAACCTTGTTTCTGCATACGCAAAATCCTGTAATATCAATTAAGAAACAGGACTGCTTAACATAAGACAGTCCTGTTTCTTATCTATTTGCGAGAATAAATTTTCGTGATTTTAATTGACAAAATCAAATATTTAGATTATAATATAAACAGATAAAGGGCAAGACCGCAAAGCGGTTAGCCGAGATTATAGCTAAAAATAACTGCTACATCTTGACCGGAGGAGCAGTTATTTTTTTATGGTTATTACAAGAAGTAATAGAACAATCATAAAATAAATTATGTATTCGTTTCCCATAAAGCCACCCCCAATCCCTGCTGAAGTCAGCAAAATAAAAAAGGTGACTAACCGCCCTCGAACTTGCCCAATATCAGGTTGGATTTCTCCAACAATGATATTTTAACACAGTTTGAAAGAAAGCACAAGAATTTTGTCGGAATATTAGGAACAAAACATTATGTTAAAATTCATTTATGACATACTATCTGAAGGCGGTGAGAGATTGGAACGGACTATACTTCATTGTGACTGCAACGGATTTTTCGCATCGGTTGAATGTGCACTTAATCCGTCGCTTAAGGATGTGCCTATGGCAGTTGGCGGCAGTCAGGAGGCAAGGCACGGCATTATTTTAGCAAAAAATGAGCTTGCAAAAAAATATAATATACAGACTGCGGAAACAATCTACAGTGCAAAAAAGAAGTGTCCAAGCCTTGTAATAGTACCACCGCATCACGACCTTTATCAAGAGTACAGTGAACGAGTAAATAAAATTTACAGCGACTATACCGACCTTGTGGAGCTTTTTGGAATTGATGAAAGCTGGCTTGACGTGACAGGCTCAAAGCAGCTTTTCGGTAGTGGAGAGGAAATTGCCGCAATTTTAAGAAAGCGTATTCGTGAGGAAATCGGCATTACAATCTCCGTCGGGGTTTCGTTTAATAAGGTTTTTGCAAAGCTTGGCAGTGATTACAAAAAGCCTGATGCAACAACTATTATTTCAAGGGAAAATTACAAGGATATTGTATTCCCCCTGCCTGTGCGTGATTTACTGTTCGTAGGCAAACGCACTGCCGAAACACTTGGACGGATGGGGATAAAAACTATAGGTGACCTTGCAGGAAGTGATGAAAAGGTTCTTCATAAGCTCCTCGGCAAAGCAGGAACAACCCTTTACCACTATGCGCGGGGGGAGGATAATTCACCCGTTGACCCGCACGCAAATGATGAGGTTAAATCCGTAGGTAACGGAATGACCTTCCGCAGAGATTTGTGCGGTGAGAGGGATATTATGTGCGGAATCTCCCACCTTAGCGAAAGTATTGCCGCACGTATGAGGCAAAAAGGGGTTAAATGCACAGTAGTGCAGGTCACAATAAAGGACCCTGACCTCATATCCATAGTCCGTCAGGAAAAGCTTGACCACCCCACTAACCTTGCAAAGGAAATCACGCAGAAGGCTATGGAAATCATACGTCATAACTGGAACTTAAAGAAGCCTATCCGTATGCTGACAGTAACGGGGTGCGGTATTATAGGCGAGGATGCCCAAACGCAGATAAGCTTTTTTGATGATGAAAATGAAAGCTCCAAGCGTGAAAGCCTTGAAAAAACACTTGATGCCATCCGCCGTAAATACGGAAAAGATGCCGTTATAAATGCAAATATTTTAGAAAATGATTTAGGGATATAAAAAGGTGTGCTGCAGCACACCTTTTTATATCCCTTTTTACCGCATAGGAATTTGCGTAAAATTAAAACGCATGAAACTATGTTTGCACAGAATCAGAGTGCAAAATGGGTGAAGCGGCACGCTTCTTTTCATTGAAATATGCTCTTATATCCTCTGCATTTTTAAGACTAATTCCCTTAACCGCGATAAGGTCATTAACCGATGCAGTTTTTATTTTCGCAATACTGCGAAAATGCTTTAAAAGTGCAATGCGCTTTTGCTTTCCTATACCTTCGATTTTTTCAAGCTCACTTTCTATTGCATTTTTGCGGTGGAGTGAGCGATGGTATTCAATTGCAAAGCGGTGCACCTCATCCTGAATATTTGTAACCATATGAAAAACTGATGATGTCGGGTTAAGGTACACCTCGCCCTCATCGCCCAGAAGGGCACGTGTACGGTGTTTATCATCCTTTAGCATACCGAATACGGGTATATCTATATTCATTTCTTCAAAAAGCGATTTTATCGCATTTAGCTGCCCCTTTCCGCCGTCAAGGAGTATAAGGTCGGGAAGCTTTTCGAATTTACCGTCGCCCTCACGCGCCTCGTGCGTAAATCTGCGGGAAAGCACCTCTCTTAAGGATGCGGTATCGTCTGCCCCCACTACTGTTTTTATTTTAAATCGGCGGTACTCACTCCTTGCACTTTTACCGTTTTCAAAAACAACCATTGAGGCAACACTGTCACTTCCCGAAATATGGGAAATATCGTAGGACTCAATTCTGTCGGGAATTACTTCAAGCCCAAGTGCCTTTGCAAGCTCCGTCACAGACTGACTGCGAAGCTTCTCACGAACAGCCTTCGTTTTATAGTTTTCTATGTTTTTAAGGGCATTGTTATACGCCATATCGACGGTCTTTTTATTACCGCCACGTGAGGGTACTTTTATATATGCCCGTTTTCCTCTTTTTTCGGTGAGGAATGCCTCCGTCGCCTCAAGCTCATCAATATAGTGTGACAAAAGCACCGTCTGCGGAATAAAGTTATCACGTGAATAAAAGCTCAGCACAAATTCACTAAGAAGCTGCCTGCAGTCGTGATTGATTGCATCTGACAGGTCAAAGCTATCCTTTCCGATAAGCTTACCTGCACGGATATAGAACACCTCTGCAGAGGCAAGGTCATCCTCTGCCGCAATGGCAATAACATCAATATCACCGCCGCTGTCAGTGATAACCTTCTGCTCCTCCCCAAGTCTTTTTACAGAGGCTGCCCTGTCACGAAGAATTGCTGCACGTTCAAATTCCATTGCAGCAGAAGCCTCCATCATTTCTTTTTCCAGATTTTCTATAACCTCTTCATCCCTGCCTTCAAGAAAGCTTACAATATTTTTGTAAATTCTGCGGTAATCTGCCTGACTTACATTCCCCTGACAAACACCGCTGCAACGCCCCATTGCATAATAAAGGCAAGGTCTGTCCTTTTTTAGGTCACGGGGGAATTGCTTTTTACAGTGCGGCAGTAAAAATATGTTTTTTAATAGCTCCATTGTTTCCTTTATGGAATAACCGCTCGGGTAGGGACCAAAATATTTTGCGCCGTCATTTTCAATTTTCCGCACAAAAAGCATCCTCGGATATTCTTCGTTAAGAGTTATTTTTATATACGGATAATGCTTGTCATCCTTTAAAAGGATATTATAGCGCGGCTTATTCTCTTTAATCAGATTTGATTCAAGAACCAAAGCCTCCATCTCACTGTCACAGATTATATAGTCAAGGTCACACACCTTTGAAACCATTATGGCGGTTTTTGCACTATGGCGTGCACTGCTTTGAAAATATTGCCGCACACGGTTTCTGAGGATTTTTGCCTTACCGACATATATAATTTTGCCGCCTGCGTCCTTCATCATATAAACGCCCGGCTTTTGCGGAAGCTTATCAAGTTTTTCTTTTATAACGTCGTTCATAATAATTCTCCCAAGAGCTAAAAGAGGCGGTCACCGACCGCCTCCCATTAAAGAATTTGCATTGCTATATTTACGTATATCATCAGCGATACTGCATCAATTATTGTTGTAATAAACGGACTTGCCATAACGGCAGGGTCAAAGCCGATTTTACTTGCAA
>JAFSBF010000033.1 GCA_017441965.1 Clostridia bacterium
ATTCCAAGCTCCTCACCGATTACGGAAAAAATAAAGTCGGTTTGCTTTTCGGGAAGATATCCGTATTGAGTCTGTGGCCCGTTAAGATAACCGCGTCCCCATACCATACCGCTGCCGATAGCAAGCTTTGACTGCAGCACGTGATAACCGCTTCCCGTGGGATCCTTTTCAGGGAAGAACAGAGATATAATTCTGTTCTTCTGATAGTCAGCCAATAAAAACCATACTATAGGCGATGCAACTGCTGCTGCACCAAGCACGCCAAGAATATATTTGCGCCCTATTCCTGCAAAGAAAAGCTCAAATGTAAAGATAACTGCAAATACAGTTGCCGTACCGAAATCAGGCTGAAGCAGTACGGGCACTGCATAAAAAAGAAAATGAATAACAAGAAAAATGAGGGTCTTTGGGGAGTTAATACTGTCCTGCTTTTTTGAAATATGCTGTGACAAGGTTATTATAAAGCATATTTTAGCTATCTCAGACGGCTGAATGGTTATAGGTCCAAGAACAAGCCAACCCTGCGTTCCGTGCGAAAGCTTACCCACAAGTAAAACAAGAATTAAAAGTCCAATTCCTGCGCCAAAAATCAGATAACGAAGCTTTTCAAAATACTGATAATTGATAAAGATTACGGCAATCATCGCCATAACGCCAAGCACAAACGCAACACTCTGCACAAGAACGTAACGCATATGTGCGTCAAGAGTATACGCGGCACTGTTTATTACAAAGATACCGACTAAGGCGGCAAGAATACTGCATACTAAAAGCAAAATGTCTGCCTTGTCGGAAAAAATACCAAACTTTTTCACTTAAATCACCTGAAAATATTTTAACAGAAAAGGAAAAGATAATCAATACATTTTAAAGAAATCTTTTCGTCAAAATGTATTGATATTTGGAAAACATTGTGATAAAATATTAAAGTAAAATTTGCGGATGTGGCGGAATTGGCAGACGTGCAAGATTTAGGTTCTTGTGTCCATGACGTGCAGGTTCGACCCCTGTCATCCGCACCAAAAAGAAGAAGACACCTTTTGGCGTCTTCTTCTTTTTTTCCGTATAGGAAATTGCACAATTTTATCACAAGCGACATTTGTCGTATTTGAATTTAGTCGGGACACGAAATGGGTGAGCGGCACGCTTTTTTGTTATTCAAATGAAATAATCTTTCCTGTGTTAAGATTTACAACACGTGGGGAATAAGCGTAGTCAGCGGTGCAATAGAGCGTTCCGTTTGGTGCAATAAAGGTCTCTCCTGAAATATAGGGGTAAAGCTTTTTTAATGTGCCACCCTCAAGCTCTAACTCATAAAAACCACTGTTTACTGCACTAAAGTGTGAAGCCTGATATGAACTTTCCTTATCTTCTGCATACCACATAGCTTCAATATAGAGCTTTCCGTTTGACAGTCCTATTGCGCGCATACTGTTTAAGGTGTCACAATATTTTTCTGCAAGACTTACAAGCTGTGTGCTTTGGGGATTGTAGTAGTAAATGTCACTGTATGCATTTGTCCAGCGGGAGGTTTGCGTTACGGAATATCCGATTGATGCAATATAGTAACCACCGTTGCTATCGGGATAAATTGCACGAAGATTGTTTTTTTCGTTCCAATTAAGATTTTCAATGCCGTTTGCAGTCTTCTTAAAAAGATATTCACTGTGCTGTGTATATGGGGCAGGGGCATTGCCAAAACGACTTTCAACATAGATTAAAGAGGTGTCACCAAGTGAATATTCTATAGCAGTAATATCTGATGTAATGTCGGTGCTTACCTCAGAAAATATGGGGAAATCGCCAATGTATATTTTATCTTCTTTATAAACCGCATCTACTTTTTCACCTGTTAAAGCACCGTTATTCACAGGCAAGGTGCTTTGATTATAAGTAGGTGTGCTTTCAAGTGATGTCATATTCTCGCTTTTAAGGTCGAGCTTATACTGATTATAGTATGAATACAGAAGGTAATTATCATAAATTTTGCCATCCTCATCGGTGTATTCTCCACGGACATCTATTTTGTCCTGAAAATATATGCTGTCATTATCTGCTTTGTAAGCATAAGGAGTGGCAAATTTGCCATTGTTATACAGTTTAAATGAATAATTCTCTTCCGACCACTCAATATCAAAATTCAGCTCATCGTGCGCAAAACGCCACGTCATGGGAAAATACGTCACACCACGGAAATTAAGAAGAGGATATTCTTCACGTGAGTTATCAATCTTAATTCCGTTAAGATATATGGGATATGTCGGAATTGACGCATCGTATAGCTTGTCATAGCTGTTATTTGCACTGCCGCCGAACATTTCACTTGCGTCAGCATAAGAATCAACAGCGCTGCGGGAAATGAAAAGCCCCTTTTGTGAATCAAATCCGCTTACGAGGTCAAGCCTCTCGCAAAGATTATATGTCATAGGAAAGTAAGTAATATCTTTATAGGTAATAAGCGGAAATTCAACATATCTGTTATCGACACTCATATAATCAATTTCCGTATAAAAAGGTGCTATGCTGACTTTTACATTGCTGCCCTGTGCACCTGCAAGAACAGACGGTAAAAGCAAACAAAGAATAAGTAAAGCTGAAAACAATTTTTTCATAATCATCACCTCAAAAAAAGTATATCACAGAAGGTAATGTAAGTAAATAATTCCTTGACTTTTGTAAGGAATTTGTAATATAGTATTAACGGAGTGATGATAATGATAAAAATACTTTTTGTATGCCACGGAAATATATGCAGAAGCCCGATGGCAGAATTTGTAATGAAAAGAATGGTGGAGGAAGAAAAGCTATCAGGCGAATTTGAAATTGCCTCCGCCGCAACAAGTACCGAGGAACTCGGCAACCCCGTCTATCCGCCTGCGAGAAAAATTATGGCAGAGCATGGAATATCCTCTGCAGGAAAAACATCAAGGCAGATGACGGCACACGATTATGAGTATTACGATTATATAGTTGCTATGGATACAAACAATCTTCGTAATATGAGACGATTTGTGGGTACAGACCCGCAAAGAAAGGTATCGCTTCTGATGGAGCATACGGGAGATAGCCGTGATGTTAAAGACCCGTGGTATACGGGTGATTTTGAAGCTACGTGGAATGATGTAAACGTAGGGTGCAGGGCACTTCTTGAAAAATTAAAAAACGGATAAGAAAAACCACCTATACGCCAACAGGTGGTTTTTCTTCTTACAGTATAACATTAAGTATAGAAAACAGTATGGGGATTGTTATTACGCAAAGCACGTGGGAAATCATTGCCATTGATGCGCCCGTACGTGTTTCACCGCCATATGCTGCGGGGAATACCACAGTATTCATTCCAAGCGGGGTGGCATATGCAAAAAAGGCGAGTGTTATTACAAGCTCGGGAGCACGCAAAAGGAATAATAAGGACAGTAGTACCGCAGGGATAATAATAAGACGCAAAAACGTAGCAACATAAATCTTTTTATCTGACAAAAGCTCACGCATCGGATAGCCTGCAACAACAAATCCCGTGAGGAACATTGCAAGAGGTCCCATACAGTTTTTAAAATAGTCAATGGTATCAATTACAAAGAGGGGAAGAACTTCTCCTGCATTTGTAAGACCGAGAATTATACCGAGGATAATTGAGAAGAAAACGGGGTTACAAAGGTTTTTGAGAGGATTTTTCTTTTCCTCGCCCCTGGGAATAAGGATTACAATTCCCCAGGTGTTAACTGCCGTTTGGAGCGGGAGGGTGAAGAGAAGATATTTATAAAGTATATCGGGGTCAACACTTCCCAAAATGGCAGGTACAATGGCATTTCCCATAAAACCGAAATTGCCGAACGTCATTGCGTATGAATAAATACTTCTTTTATATTCATCATCTTTTGCAAAAACCCTTGCAAGCGGTAGGGCAATCATAAGTGCAAAAAAGAGAACAAGAATGCTGTAAAGAACAATTATGTAATTTTCTGTAAGCGATGCTATTGTGCAGCGTGTCATAAATGTGTTTATGAGAAGTGCGGGAACACATACATAGTTTTCAAGCTTTGAAAGCACTGTTGCACTGTTTTCGGGTGCAAACCTTTTCTTGTTCATAACAAAGCCGATAAGCATACACATAAACATTACCAGCATAGGGGATAGGGTAGCCTTAAAGGTTTCAAACATTTTGTCAAATCCTTTCATCAAAGAAAAATATATTCGGTGCAGGTTAAAACTGCAAGAAAAGCAAAATTAAATGCGGAAAACATTCCTATATAGGAGAGAACTTTTTTAGGATTGTATTTAACATATTCTCTGAGGGTTATAAGACTTGCCAGTGAAGAAATAAGAGTTCCAACACCACCGATATTTACACCCACAAGAAGCTCGGGATAGTTTTGCGTGAACTGAGAAAGAAGTATTGCCGACGGAACATTGCTGATTAACTGGCAGGATAAAACGCTGAAAAGAAGCGTGCTTTTCTGAAGAAGAAAAGAAAATATATTCTGCACAATATCAATCCTTGCCATATTGCCTGCAAAAATAAAGAAAAATACAAATGTTAAAAGCAAGGGGTAGTCCACCATTTTAAGAGCTTTGCGGTCAAGAAAGAAAAGCGCAAGGGGGATAATAATAAGTCCAAAAATATACGGAATACTTCTAAAAACTATAAGAATGGAAAGTGTAAAGAGTAAAAGGTAAATAAAAGTTTTTATCTTACTCATATGCGGGTGCACGTCCTCAACATAAAGGGGTTCAGCCTTTATAAAAAGACAGCACAGCGTTATTATAAGTACGGAAACAGTAAACGGCAGCAGCATAATCTTTACAAATTCTGCCGTAGGTATATTAAAGCGGGTAAAAAGATATAAATTCTGCGGATTGCCAAACGGGGTGAGCATTCCGCCTAAATTTGCCGCTATGTTTTGCATTATAAAAGTAAACGCCATATATTTTTCCTTGCCTGTCGTTGAGAGAACAAAGTACCCAAGCGGCAGAAAGGTTAAAAGTGCCATATCGTTTGCAATCAGCATAGACCCGATAAAGGTGATGTATACAAGTGCAAGAATGGCGGCACGTGTGTTTTTGAAAAGGTGTACTATCTTCTGCGCAAGTATGTAAAAGAAATTAATGTTTTTAAGCGCACACACAACTGCCAATACGCAAAAAAGGCAGCTCAGCGTTTTAAAATCAAAGTATTCTGCATAATTTTTATCAACAGGTACAAATATACTTGTGAAAAGTGCCGCAAAAAGTGCAACACACATAACGATATTCTTTTTTGCAAATGATATTATATTCATAAAAAAGCCCCATTTAAAATTTTTGCACAACGCATTTATTATAACACTGCCTCATTTTTATGTCAAACAAAAAATAATACTTTACATAAAAATACAGCAGGGATATAATATAATAATAAAGAGGTGTTTTTTATGCTTGAGTTTATACAGAATATTGACTTTATAATACTTGATTTTATACATAATAATCTTACTTCACCGCTGCTGGACCGCATTATGACATTTATAACGACACTTGGTAACAGCGGTGCAATCTGGATTGTTATTACAATTTTAATGCTTTTTAGCAAAAAATACAAAAAAACGGGGATTATGATGACGATAGGTCTTGTTTTATGTTTAATTACAGGAAACGTGATTTTAAAGCCGTATGTTGCAAGATTACGCCCTTTTCAGATTGCAGAGGGAATAAATCTCCTTATAAAAACTCCGCACGACTTTTCGTTTCCGTCAGGACACACGTATTCATCAATACTTAGCGGTACAATTATTTTTTTACAGCACAGAAAAGAGGGAATATGCGCACTTATCTTAGGAATACTTATTTCTTTTTCCAGACTTTACCTTTATGTCCATTTCCCAAGCGATGTTTTTGCAGGGGCAATTCTTGGAGTGCTGACGGCAATTTTCAGTATAAAATTAACACAGTATCTTTTCCGTAATGAAAAAATATCCTGAATATTAAAGATTAAATCCCCCATAATAATACTGAAAGCTTTATTTAAGGAGGATGTTCTTTATGCGTGGTGCAGCAGGATTTGCAAAAGGCTTTCTTACAGGAACTTTAGTGGGCGGCGCAATTTGTATGATGGTTGAACCGCCAAGTGCAACCAAAATGAGAAAGGCATACAGAAAAACAAATCACGCCCTTAAAACAATGGGATGTGCTATAGAGGATTTGGTTGTGCGCCGATAAAAAGGGATGTAAAAAACGTCCGGACCGCAAAAAAGACGATAATTCGGCTTGTCCGTTCTGAAGCATTTTTTCTTATCCCTTGATAAAAAAGACTGTCATACAAAGCACTTTTATAAGCGTTTTGTATGACAGTTCTTTTTTTGTACTTTTTTGAAAATTAGTTGAAATAAGCGATTTAAAATGCTATAATATACTATATATATGATGAAGGGGTCTGATACCAATGAAAATTCTGATTGTAGACGATGAAAAATTGCTTGTAAAAGGCATTAAATTCAATCTTGAGCAGGACGGCTATGAAACCGAAACCGCATATGACGGAGAAGAGGCACTTAAAATAGCAAGGGATAAGAGTATATCCTTAATTATACTTGATTTGATGCTTCCCGGTATTGACGGACTTACGGTATGTCAGAAAATCAGGGAGTTTTCCTCTGTGCCTATAATTATGCTTACGGCAAAAACGGAGGATATGGATAAAATCCTCGGTCTTGAATACGGTGCGGACGATTACCTTACAAAGCCGTTTAATATTCTTGAACTTAAAGCGAGAATAAAGGCAATTTTAAGAAGGGTTACAAATCAGAATGCCCCAGGTGCAAAAAGTACGCTTAGTGTAGGCGGTATTGACCTTGACTACAATCTGCGCAGAGTGAAAATCGGGAACAAGGTTATTGAGCTTACCGCAAAGGAATTTGATTTGTGCGACCTTTTTGTATCAAACCCCGGCAAAGTTTATTCGAGAGAAAATCTGCTTGATATAGTGTGGGGATACGATTATCCCGGTGATATAAGAACGGTTGACGTACACGTGCGCCGCCTTCGTGAAAAGATTGAGCCTGATGCAGCGGCTCCCACATATATTCTTACCAAGTGGGGGGTAGGTTACTATTTTAAAGAAAATTAAAGAAGGTATGCAAAGCATCAGGTGGAGACTGGTGCTGACATACTTTATAATAATCGTACTTACTCTGGGCGTAATTGGTGTGTATATAACGAATTCAATGCGCCAGTACAACCTAAATCAGAAAAAAATACAAATTCTTTCTCAGGCAAATGTTATTGCAGGATACATTTCGCAGTATCAGGACCTCAGCGATAAAAGCATAAACTACCTTCTTGAACAGCAGCAGATAGATAGCAGGAGTAGGGTGCTTATGCTTGATAAGGATGCCCGTGTGATGTATGACTCCAACAATGGTATTATGCAGGGAAAGCTTATGCCCACAGCCGCTATTTTAGATGCTATTGATGGTAATAACAATGTAGAGCAGCTTACAGATGCCGATGATGAGCTTATTATCTGTGCGGCAGTTCCCATAATTGAACATAAGGCAGTAACAGGCGTTATATATTATCAGGCGTCGGCGGCAGACACGGTTGACTTTATGAATCAGATTTTTGCCACGATGCTGATGCTTACTATACTTGTAAGTATTATTATCGGCGTGGTAAGCTTTATAATGTCGGGAATTATTACAGAGCCTATCCGCTCCCTTACTGAAAAGCTTAGTAAGGCGGCAGAGGAAAACACTGACTATATAATCGAAAAGGATACGGGCGGAGAAATAGGTCAGCTTATTGATTCGTTCAATAAAATGACAAGGCAGATACAAATTCAGGAAACGAAAAGACAGGAATTTGTATCAAATGCTTCGCACGAGCTTAAAACGCCGCTCAGCTCAATAAAGCTTATTTCCGATTCGCTTCTCAATGTTCAGGATGCTCCCCGTGAAATGGTTGACGAATTTTTAACTGATATGAATGTTCAGGTAGACCGCCTGACGAGAATTGTTGATAAGCTCCTCACCCTTACACGTATGGATAACAGCGCAGTTGTTTCACGTATGGAGTTTGCGGTAACGGATATTACGGAGCTTTGCACAAATATTGCAAAGGCGCTTCGCCCGCTTGCAGAGCAGAAGCATATAGAGCTTTCCTGTAATGCTGACACACCTGTTTATTCTAAAATTGAGCGTGACAGAATGTGGGAGGCTATATATAATGTGCTTGACAACAGCATAAAATATACAAAAGAGGGCGGCAGTGTATCTCTTAATGTTACAAAAGATGAAAACAGTGTAATTATAGAAATTTCTGATACGGGAATTGGAATTGCCTCTGAGGAGCTGTATAAGATTTTTGACAGATTTTACCGTGTGGACAAGGCACGTTCAAGAGAAACGGGCGGTACAGGTCTGGGACTTTCAATTGCGCTTACTGCAGTAGAGCTTCACGGCGGTAATATCCACGTTGAAAGTGAGGAAGGCAGAGGAAGCACATTCCGTATAATTATCCCCATAACATTTAAATAAAAAAGGGAGGGTGCAGGATGAAAAAAGTTATTTCAGTTTTACTTATAATAATTTTGAGTGTATCACTTTTTTTCGGGTGCAACCAGAAGAAAACTTATGTAAACGTTTATTTTAAGGATAAAATGTCAAATAACCTGAGTGCAGAAAAAAGACTTTTAAAAAAGGATAGTAATTCGCCGTCGGATGTGGCTAAATTTGCACTTTCTGAACTTATTGCAGGTCCGCAAAATGAAGCAAACGAGGCACTTTTGCCAAAAGAGGCAAAGCTTTTAAAGTTTTCATTAAATGACGGTGTAGCAACAGTAAATATGTCGTCACATTTTGCACAGAAGGAAGGAACGCAGGCACTTCTTCTGCGTTTGTCATTTGTGAATACTCTTTGTGAAATAAAAGGTATTGACGGAATAGTTATACAGGTTGAAGGAAAACCCATTATATCTGAAACAACGGGAAAGGAAATCGGCGTCCTGAGCCTTGAGAATATAGCGTTAAATACAGTGGATACAAACGTTATGGAAAAGAAAACACTGAAGCTGTATTTCCCTGATAAAGAGGGCGGCAAGCTAAGAATCGAAAAACGCAGTGTGGAAATACAAAATGCACTTTCACTTGAAAAAACAGTTGTGAGTGAGCTTATAAAAGGTCCGTCGAAGGACAATCTTTCTGCATCAATTCCTGCAGGAACAAAGCTTTTAGGAATAGAAACAAAGGACAATGTGTGCTTTGTAAACTTCTCCAGTGAATTTGTATCGAAAACAAATTCAGGCTCGCTTGCGACAACGATGACGCTTTATTCTGTCGTTAATTCGCTTTGCGCCCTTGATGGTGTTTCAAGTGTGCAGGTGCTTATAAACGGAGAAAACGGTGTTGAAATGGGTAATTTTGTACTTGATATTCCTTATGAAAAAAATGAAAATATTGTAGGATAAAATGCTTGTCATATTGACAAACGAAAGGTGTGGCTTTTTATGAAACTTTCAGAGGTGAAAAATATTCTTAATGCACAGGTTGTTGTAGGAGAGGAATTTCTCGAAAGGGAGGTTCACAGTGCATGCGGCAGTGACCTTATGAGTGACGTGCTTGCTTTTGTAAAGGATCAGGCACTTCTTCTTACTGGACTTGTAAACGGTCAGGTTATAAGGACCGCAGAAATGATGGATATAAAGGCAGTTGTTTTTGTACGCGGTAAAAAGCCTACAGATGAGGTAACAGCGCTTGCAAATGAGTATTCTATGGTTGTTATGACTACTGATGCCCCGCTTTACGCTGCGTGCGGAAAGCTCTATTGTGAGGGACTTGTACCGAAAGAGAGGCTTGATTGATTATGGCGGAAAACTCGGTGAAGCTTCATTACAATGTTGATGCATCGGATTTCACCGTTGCAGGGCAGGCGAGCGGTGCCGTTAAAAAGGTGCTTAAGCAGCTTGGCTTTTCTGCCGACGTAATACGCAGGGTTGCCGTGGCAATGTATGAGTGTGAAATAAATATGGTTATTCACGCAGACGGCGGAGAAATTGACGTTGAGATTACTCCTGAAAAAATCCGTATGATTCATAAAGACCGTGGTCCCGGAATAAAAGATATAGAAAAAGCTATGCAGGAGGGTTATTCTACTGCAGATGAAAAGGTAAGGGAACTTGGCTTTGGCGCAGGGATGGGACTTCCTAATATGAAACGCTATACCGATGAAATGAATATCTCTACAGAACTTGAAAAAGGCACAGTTGTTGATATGACGGTGCTCGTAAAATAATGTCATAAAAGGAGTGGGTAAAAGGTGTCTGCAGAAAAAACGAATTTGCTTTATCACAGTGTGTGCCTTGAACAGGATTTGTGCAAGGGCTGCACAACGTGTATCCGCCTTTGTCCTACGCAGGCAATCCGTGTACAAAACGGGAAGGCTAAAATAATACGTGAGAGGTGTATTGACTGCGGAGAATGTGTACGCAGATGTCCTTATCACGCAAAAAAGGTTGTGAGCGACGGGTTTGATGCCCTTTCGCAGTATAAATACAATATTGCTCTTGTAGCACCTGCCTTTTGCGGTCAGTTTTCAAAGGCGACAGATATAAATGTAATACTGACGGGACTTAAAAAGACAGGATTTGACGATGTGTTTGAAGTGGCACGGGGTGCTGAGGTTATAACGCAGAAAACACGTGAGATACTTGCAGAGAAGAAAAACGACAAACCGATAATTTCATCGGCATGTCCTGCAGTGGTGCGCCTTATAGCGGTGCGTTTTCCGTCGCTTTCGGAAAATGTTATCCCACTGACCTCGCCGATGGAGGTTGCCGCACAGATGGCACGCAAGGAAGCACGGGAGAAAACAGGCCTTTCAGACAGTGAAATCGGCACGTTCTTTATCTCGCCATGTCCTGCGAAGGTCACAGCCGTGAAACAGCCCCTCGCACTGCAAAAATCAGATGTAAGCGGTGTAATATCGGTTAAGGATGTATATATCCGCCTTGCACATACTTTAAGCGGTATGACAGAGGTGGAAAAGCTTTCCGTTGCAGGGCGTGACGGCGTCAGATGGGCACGAAGCGGAGGAGAAGCAGAGGCACTCGGAATTAAAAATTATATAGCCGTTGACGGAATACATAATGTAATAAAAATACTTGAGGAGTTAGAGGACGAAAAACTCAAAAACATTGATTATATTGAGGCTCTTGCGTGCGTAAGCGGCTGCACGGGCGGACCTCTTAATGTGGAAAATGAATTTATTGCAAATTCGAGAATTCGTAACATTACGGAGGATATGGAAAACGCTCAGGTAAAGGCAGATGAAGACATCAGTCTTTTCTGGGACAAGAAGGTTGACTATCAGCCATTCTCACCGCTTGATAGTGATATGGGGGAGGCAATGCGTAAAATGGCATTGCTTGAGGAAATTTACCAAAGACTGCCCCAGCTTGACTGCGGAAGCTGCGGAAGTCCGACCTGCCGTGAATTTGCAGAGGATATTGTCCGTGGCAAAGCTCAGGAGAAGGATTGCATTTTCCGTCTGCGTGAAAAAATTGAGATGCTTGCAAAAGAAATTACAGAAATAAGTAAAATGATAAATGAATAACTGGAGAGATTGATATGACCGTTAAGGAAATTGCCGAAAGGCTTGCGCTTACCCCGATATGTGTGGGAGATGTTGAAAAATGCGTTACAGGCTGCCATATAGGTGACCTTTTAAGCCTTGTAATGAGTAAGGCGCAAAGCGGAGATGCATGGATAACAATTCAGGGCAATATTAATGTTCCTGCGGTAGCTTCGCTTACAGACTGCGCAATGGTAATTGTTGCCGAGGGAATGAAGCTTGACGAAAATGCGCAAAGCCGTGCAGAGCAGGAGGGTATATCCATATATTCGTCCGAAAAAAGTGCATATGCCCTTGCGTGTGAAATTAAGGAATGCCTATGAAGTGCTATTATGATTTTCACATACATTCCTGCCTTTCTCCCTGCGGTGATATGGACATGACACCGCACAGTATTGCAGGAATGAGTTACATAAACGGACTTAATGCGATAGCCGTTGCAGACCATAATACGGCACGTAATGTACGTGCCGTTACAAATGCTGCACAGCAGTACGGTATTACTGTTGTGCCTGCGATAGAGGCTGAAAGTGCGGAGAGTATTCATCTTCTGTGCCTTTTTCCGTCTGTTGAGGCGGCAGAGGATATGGGAGAACTGCTCGAAAAAAATCTTCCCCCCGTAAAAAACCGCCCCGATATTTTCGGGGAGCAGGTCATAATGAATGAATGTGACGAAAAGCAGGGGGAGATAGATGTTCTTCTCATAAATGCAACGATGCTCAGCGTGGAAGAAATTAAAGAGGAAGCTGAGAAACGTGGCGGATTATGCATTGCCGCACATATAGACAGAGAGAAAAACGGTATTGTGGCAATTTTAGGATGCGTTCCCAAGGAACTTTCCTTTTCTACGCTCGAGCTTTCCAAAAATGCGGCAGATTTTGAAAAGGACGAAGAGTATAAATATATTTCTGACAGTGATGCCCATAATCTTACAGATATTGCGGAAAAAAGAAGCTTTTTGGAGGTTGAGAATCTGACCATAGGCGAAATTTTAAAAAATTTAAGATAAAATGCGAAAAAATCGGTTTTTATTGTAGACAAAAAGGTTTAAGTTTGGTATAATTATTAAGGTGTTGGTTTAATCGATAATCAAATATCGATATTAACTGTAAATGTAATTTATTTTTATATATTTTAGGAGGTATAGGCATGGCAAAAGAAGCAGTTATTCCCTTCAAGGGAACAGCACAACAGGAAGAACAGCTTATGGGTGTTATTGCCCAGTACAAGGATCAGGACGGCGCTCTTATCCCCGTTCTTCATAAGGCACAGGAAATCTACGGATACCTTCCGATAGAAGTTCAGACCAAGATTGCAGAAGGACTTAATGTTCCCCTTGCAGAGGTTTACGGTGTTGTAACTTTCTACACACAGTTCTCTCTTAATCCCAAGGGCGAATACAAAATCGGTGTTTGTCTTGGTACTGCTTGCTACGTTAAGGGCAGCGGTGATATTCTTGAAAAGATTAAGGAAATCATCGGAATTGATGTTGACGGATGTACTCCCGACGGTAAGTTCTCTCTTGAGGCTACACGTTGTATAGGTGCATGCGGTCTTGCGCCCGTATTTACAATAAATGAAGATGTTTTCGGACGTATTACGGCTGATGACGTTGCAGGAATACTTGAAAAGTACAATAACTGATGCAGGAAATAAGCTTAAATATTCTTGACATTGTTCAAAATTCAATCCGTGCAGATGCAAAACTTATAAAAATCACGATTGAGGAAAGTCCTTTAAAAGACGTTTTTTCATTTTCTGTTGAGGATGATGGATGCGGAATGGACGAAGAAATGCTTAAAAGAGTGACAGACCCGTTTGTTACAACTCGTACAACAAGGAAGGTTGGCTTGGGAATATCGCTTCTGCGCTCAAGCGCACAGCAGGCAGGCGGAGATATAAAAATAGAAAGTAAGGTCGGCGTGGGAACACTTCTTCGTGCCTTCTTTTCTTACTCACATATTGACCGTCAGCCGCTTGGTGATATTGCGGCGGTGATGATGTCGCTTATAAGTATGAACCCCGATATTGATTTTTATTATGTTCACAGGTTTGAGGATAAGGAATTTACCCTCGACACGAAGGAGCTTCGCACAATTTTGGGCGAAGAGGTAAGTCTTAGTGAGCTTAGCGTTGCACAGTGGATTGGCGAATATATTAGTAGCGGTTTAACCGAAATTTACGGAGGTGCGGAATAATATGAAAAGTTTGGCAGAACTTGAAGCTATAAAGAAAAAGGTTCTTGACAATGTAAACTTAAGAACAGAGAGAGAAGAGGGCGTAAGAGTTGTTGTTGGTATGGCAACATGCGGTATCGCAGCAGGTGCACGTCCCGTTATGACTGCTTTTGTTGAAGAAGCAAGCAAGCGTAACCTTAATAATGTTGTTATTGAGCAGACAGGCTGTATCGGTATGTGTGCTCTTGAGCCTATTGTTGAGGTTTATGTTCCCGGTAAGGAAAAGGTAACATACGTTAAAATGTCACCTGAAAAGGTTGCAAAGATTGTGTCTGACCATATCGTTAACGGTGCTCCCGTTAGTGAATACACAATTGGTGCACAGAAGTAAGAAGGGGAGTGTAGTAAAATGAGTTTGTACAGATCACACGTACTTATCTGCGGCGGTACAGGTTGTACCTCTTCAGGCGGTGCTAAGCTTATAGACGAGTTTGATGCGCAGCTCAAGGCAAATGGCCTTGAAAACGAAGTTAAGGTTGTAAAAACCGGTTGCTTCGGTCTTTGCGCACTCGGTCCGGTTGTAGTTGTATACCCCGAGGGTGCTTTCTACAGCCAGGTTCAGAAGGAGGACGTTGCGGAAATCGTAACAGAGCACCTTCTCAAGGGTAGAATTGTTAAGAGACTTGTTTATGATGAAACAATAAACGAGGGTGAGGATACCATCAAATCTCTTAACGAGGTTGATTTCTATAAAAAGCAGATGCGAATAGCACTTCGTAACTGCGGTGTTATTAACCCCGAAAATGTTGAAGAGTATATCGCATTTGACGGCTATAAGGCACTTGCAACCGTACTTACAGAGATGACTCCTCAGGAGGTTATTGATGTAATTAAGGCATCAGGTCTTCGTGGCCGTGGCGGCGGCGGTTTCCCCACAGGTCTTAAGTGGGAGTTTGCATCAAAGAGTGTAAACGACCAGAAATATGTTTGCTGTAACGCCGACGAGGGTGACCCTGGTGCGTTCATGGACAGAAGTATACTTGAGGGTGACCCCCACAGTGTGCTTGAGGCTATGGCTATTGCAGGCTATGCAATCGGTGCTAATCAGGGTTACATCTACATCCGTGCAGAGTATCCTATCGCTGTACAGCGTCTTCAGATTGCTATTGACCAGGCTAAGGAATACGGTCTTCTCGGTGAAAACCTCTTCGGTACAGACTTTAGCTTTGATATCGGTCTTCGTCTTGGTGCAGGTGCATTTGTTTGCGGTGAAGAAACTGCTCTTATGACATCTATCGAAGGACACCGTGGTGAGCCTCGTCCCCGTCCTCCGTTCCCTGCAGTTAAGGGACTTTGGGGTAAGCCCACAATCCTTAACAACGTAGAAACATATGCAAATATCCCTGTTATTATTAATAAGGGTGCAGAGTGGTTTAATACAATCGGTACAGAGAAGAGTAAGGGTACTAAGGTATTCGCACTCGGCGGTAAGATTAATAACACAGGTCTTGTTGAAATTCCTATGGGTACAACCCTCCGTGAAATCGTTGAAGAAATCGGCGGCGGTGTTCCTAACGGTAAGAAGTTTAAAGCGGCACAGACTGGCGGTCCTTCCGGCGGCTGCATTCCTGCAGAACATTTAGATACTCCGATCGACTATGACAACCTGCTCGCAATCGGCTCTATGATGGGCTCCGGCGGCTTGATCGTTATGGACGAAGACAACTGCATGGTAGACGTTGCACGCTTCTTCTTAGACTTTACCGTAGATGAATCCTGTGGTAAATGCGTTCCCTGCCGTATCGGCACCAAACGCATGCTGGAGATCCTTACCCGCATCACCGACGGCAATGGCCGCGAAGTCGATGTGGAGCTTATGGAGGAGCTGTGTCATCGCATCAATGACGGCGCGC
>JAFSBF010000034.1 GCA_017441965.1 Clostridia bacterium
ATCATAAAGGAATGATATAATCAAGACAGTAATAATATTTAAGGAGCTTTGATATGAAAAATTTAGGCTATTACAACGGAAATTTTGCTGAAATTGATGAAATGACAATTCCGATGAATGACAGGGCGTGTTATTTTGGTGACGGTGTTTATGAGGCAACGATGAGCAGAAATTATAACATCTTTGCCATAGATGAGCATATTGACAGACTTTATAACAGTGCAGGTCTTCTCAGAATAGAGATTTCGCAGACTAAAGAAGAAATGAAAGCTATTTTAAACGAAATGGTTTCAAAAATGGATACGGGTGATAACTTTATCTATTGGCAGATTACAAGAGGAACTTCTATGCGTAATCACGTATTCCCTGAAAAAGATGTAAAGGCAAATCTGTGGATTACAATTTCGCCCAAAAAAATCCCCGACATATATAAAAAGATTAATCTGATAACCGAGGAGGATACACGTTTTCTGCACTGTAATATTAAAACAATTAATCTTCTTCCATCTGTTATGGCATCGCAAAAGGCAAAAGAGTGCGGTTGCGACGAAGCCGTTTTGCACAGAGGGGAGCGTGTGACAGAAGGCTCACACAGCAATGTGCATATTATAAAGGACGGTATGCTTATAACTGCGCCTACAGACCATTTGATTTTACCGGGTATCACACGTGCACATATAATAAAGACGTGTAAAAAGCTTAATATTGCAGTGGACGAAACTCCGTTTACACTTGAAGAATTGATGAATGCAGACGAGGTTCTGGTTTCCTCTTCCAGTACGCTTTGCCGTGGGGCACAGCAGATTGACGGCAAAAATGTAGGCGGCAAGGCTCCTGAAATTCTTAAGGCTATCCAGGACGAAATTCTCCGTAAATATACTGAAGAAACAAACTGAATTTTCAGGGAGGAAAAATATGTTTGATTTACTGATAAAAAATGCAGTAATAATAGATGGCAGCGGAAGCGGGAGATATAAAGGGGAAATCGGTATTATCGGTGATAAAATTGCAAAAATAGCCCCATCTCTTGAAGATTCTGCAAAGAAAACTGTTGATGCAAAGGGCAATGTTGTCTGCCCGGGTTTTATCGATGCGCACGGTCACTCTGATTTTACCCTTTTTGTAAATAACAGGGGAGAAAGTAAGATAAGGCAGGGTATCACAACAGAGGTTACGGGAAACTGCGGTTTTACGGCAGGCCCCATAACAAATGAGCATAAGGACGATTTGGTATATTATCTTGCCAATACGATTGTACTTTCTGATGAAGAGCGGGAAAAGTGGAACTGGGAAACACAAAACGAGTTTTTAAGCTGCAGTGCAAAGGACGGTCTTAGCTTTAACGTAGCACCTCTTGTCGGTCAGGGAATGATAAGAGTTGGCGTTATGGGTTTTGAGGACCGTATGCCCAAAAAAGAAGAGCTTGAAAAAATGAAGAAAATGCTGAAGAAAGAACTTGAAGAAGGTTTTTTCGGTATGAGTATGGCTTTTGCATATGAGCCAGGGACATTTATGCAGGATGAAGAAACTATAGAGTTGTGCAAGCTTCTCAAAGAATATGATGCTATATATACTGTTCATCTTAAAGACCAGGGAAGAGATTTACTAAGCTCTATCAATCAGGTTATAGAAATTGGTAAAAAGGCAGGTTGCAGGGTGGAAATTTCCCACCTTAAAGCAAAATATAAAGCAAACTGGGGAAAAACAAAAGAGGCGATAGAGCTTATACAGCGCTCAAAGGAAGGCGGCCTTGACATCGCTTTTGATACGTACCCCTACGCAGCCTATGGCAGTGCACTTATTGATTTGATGCCTCCGTGGATTAAAAAGGATGGCCCACGCATTATGTGCGAAAAACTCAGAGATGATGAAACACGAAAAAAGGTACTTTATGATATGCAGCATTCTATCCCCGGATGGGAAACCATTATGAACAGTGACGGATGGGAAAACTGTGTGCAGATAGCATCGCTTCGCACTGAAAAAAATAAATCCTGCGAGGGTAAACTGATAGCTGAGATTACAAAGGAAAGAGGCATTTCAAGCTATCAAACTGTAGTTGACCTTATTGTTGAAGAGGATGCTTCTGTTAAATGTATATGGTTTGC
>JAFSBF010000035.1 GCA_017441965.1 Clostridia bacterium
GAATGTCACTGCCATGACCATGAACACCATCACAACGAGGAATGTCACTGCCATGACCATGAACACCATCACAACGAGGAATGTCACTGCCATGACCACGAACACCACCATCATCACCATCACGCAGATGATGTCTTTACAAGCTGGGGCTGTGAAACGGTGCGCACCTACACTCAGGATGAAATCCGCAGTGCTCTTGACGCCCTTTCAAAGGAGGATGTGTACGGCACAATTCTTCGTGCAAAGGGTATAGTAAAGGGCGCAGACGAATGGATACACTTTGACTATGTTCCCGGAGAGGCTGATGTCCGCACAGGCAGTGCATCTGCAATCGGCAGAATTTGCGTAATCGGTTCAGGTATTAACGAAGATGCCATCAAACAGCTTTTTTAATGAAAGGAACGATATAAATGAAAGATATTCCCGTATATTTATTTCTCGGATTTCTTGAATCGGGAAAAACTAAGTTTATTCAGGACACCCTTTGTGATGAGCGTTTTAACGCAGGCGAAAAAACTCTTCTCATTGTATGCGAGGAGGGTGTGGAGCAATATGAGCCATCACTTTTTTCAGGAAACAATGTAACAATCAAATTTATTGAAGAAGCATCTGAAATAACCTCATCCTCACTTTCTGCTATGCAAAAGGAGTGTAAGGCTGAGCGTGTAATTATTGAATACAACGGTATGTGGGCGCTTGATGACCTTTTAAATAATTTCCCCAAAAACTTTGCATTGGTACAGTGTATGACCTTTGCCGATGCGCAGACCTTTATTACCTATAATAACAACATGAGAAATCTTACCGTTGATAAGCTTCGCACAAGCGAGCTTGTAGTTTTTAACCGTATGACAAAAGACACTCCCAAAATGGAGCTTCACAAAATTGTGCGCGGTGTCAGCCGCAGATGTGATATTGCGTATGAATATCAGGACGGCAGTGTTGAATATGACGATATAGAAGACCCGCTCCCCTTTGATATTCAGGCACCGCTTATCAAAATTGAAGATACTGACTATGCCCTCTGGTACAGAGATTTGATAGAAGAAACCGATAAATATAACGGAAAAGCTATTAAGTTCAAGGGCATTGTTGCATATGACAAGAGAATGGATGAAAACGTCTTTGTCGCAGGTCGTCACGTTATGACGTGCTGTATAGATGACGTTGAATACCGTCCCATTGTATGCATATGCAAAAACAAACATACACTTCAAAGCCGTGACTGGATAATGGTTACGGGCACAATCAAAAACGAATACTGTAAGCTTTACCGTTCAAAGGGACCTGTTATCTATGTTGATGAAATTGCAGTGACCTCTGCGCCGAAGCAGGAGCTTGCAACCTTTTATTAATATCACAAAAAACCACCTCACGCATAAAATATGTATGAGGTGGTTTTTTTATGAGTTGTTCTTTTAGCTGGAACTGCCCGCCGGGCAGTTTCCCATATACGATAAGGCAGGGCGACACACTCTACAGTATTGCAAAAAGGTTTGAAACGACTGTAGAAAGACTTGCCCTGATTAATTCAATCCCCGATACAAACACCATTAATGCAGGCGAAAGTCTTTGTATTCCATTACCCCTGCAGTATTTCCCTGCGTGTATGACAACAAATTATTATGTTGTAAATGAAAATGATACTATTGAAACTATTGCAGAGTATTTTGGTGTAAGCACAGCGCAGATTATTTATTCAAACATTGGCATTGACGCTGATAATCTCTACAACGGAATGATTCTTTGTATACCTCTTGCAAAGCCTCCCGTATGTGTCAATATTGAAAGCGGTGTCCTGACGCTTTTGTATCCGTCAGGAGATAGTCTTTCTTTCCCTGCGGCACATAATCTTTCAGGAGGACCGAGCGTGATTGTGCAAAAGCAGATTGACACATCCTTTGGCGGCAGAAAACGTCTTAATCTGCTTGAAAGCGGCAGCGGTATATCAAGTCCTTCAGCGCAGCTTTCTGAAAAAGATATTCTCTTAGGAGAAGATGATATGGATAAAGTATTTAATCTCGTTACAGTAGGAACGGAGGTGTCTATCCGCTGATGGCTTGTGCACAGTTTTATATAATAGAAGAGGGCGACACGCTCTTTTCAATCGCCGCCCTTTATAACACAACACCGCAGAACATACTGCGCCTTAATCCCGATTTGGATGAAAATAATCTTCCCGTAGGAGAACGCATCTGTGTGATTTCCGCAACAGCGCAGCCTGTAAGGTGTCCTTTGGGTACACTTCCATATAACATAAATGAGGGTGACACCCTCGCCTCAATTGCGGCAGCCTTTGGCACAAATGTGGAATCCCTGCTTATAACAAATCCTGATATTGACCCGCAAAACCTCATAGTAGGTGAGCGAATTTGTATTTCCCAGAAGTTTCAGGAGCCTCCAATGTGTCCAACAAGAAATTTCTACGTAATACGCCGTGGCGATACACTGCGTGCAATTGCCGCAGCATTTGGTATAAGCGTGGATGAAATCATTACGCAAAATCCGCTTCTTAATCCAAGAAACCTCACTGTAGGTCAGATTATCTGTATCCCTCTTGCCCCGTCACCAATTGAAATAGTCGTAAATATTTCAGCAAAAAGACTTACCGTGTACAAAAACGGCTCCATTTTCAGGGAATATATCGTTGCCACGGGAAAGCCTGAAACTCCTACCCCAATCGGTAATTTTGAAGTCGTAAACAAAGAAATTGACCCCGGCGGGCCATACGGCACACGATGGTTAGGGCTTTCTGCAAGGGGCTACGGTATACACGGCACAAATAACCCCGCCTCTATCGGTCAGGCGGCATCAAACGGATGCATAAGAATGTATAATGAGGATATCGAGGCATTGTTTGATATTACTGCCGTGGGAACACCCGTCAGAATTCTTCCATAATAATTTTTTCTGTATTTTCATCAACGGTAACATTCAGCGTAATTCCCTTTTCTTTAAAATAGCGGATATTACAGCGTTTGTTACCGTTTAATTTTGATACAAAGCGTGGATTTACACGTATATTTACGCTTTTCTTTCCCTCTGCGTATTCTTCAATCATATTTCTTATATCACGGCTTATAACCATTTCTCCAAGTGATGGATGGTATGCACCCGCTATATAGTTTTCACGAAGCTCATCGCTGTCAGGAAGACCTATGCGCAGAATTTTTATTTTGTTATCATTAAAAAACCTATAAAGCTTTGCGGAAATCCGGGTGGCATCCTCTACACTATGCGCAGTATACTCTCCGCTTTCATACATTTTGGAAAGTAATGTTCCCTTTAAAACTACCGTCGGGTAAATACGTGTTTCTTTTGCGCCAAGCTCTTTAAAACGTCTTGCCGTATAAAGGCATTTTTCGTCACTGTCACACGGAAGCCCCGTCATCATCTGCAAACCTAATGTAATACCACTGTCATTAATAATACGTGCGGCTTTTTCCACATCTTCTGCACTATGCCCCCTCTTCGAGGCGATAAGTACATCCTTATCCATCGACTGTGCGCCAAGCTCAACATTTTTTACTTCATAGCATAAAAGCTCTTTTATAATTTCATCATTTATATAATCAGGACGGGTAGAAATACGGATGCTTTTCACCTTTCCCTTTTTTACA
>JAFSBF010000036.1 GCA_017441965.1 Clostridia bacterium
CAATGGAAAGTAAGGGAATGAAGCTTTATACCCTGCCCGGGGAAGAGGATACTGTAGCAACCATTCCCGAGGGGGTAAGAGTAAAGACCATTGCTCAAAAGGACGGCTATGAATATGTATGCTGTGACTACGCCGCAGGGTGGGCAAAGCCCATGCAGACAGCGGCAACGCAGAAGGAAGTGTTTGCTTCCAATCAGTTAAAAAGGAAAGAATATTATCTTATAGATGATGAAACTATGCTTATGAGCCTGCCTACATATTCTGCTGAATGTAAAAGTGAGGAGCTTCTCCTCTGTACGGTAGGAACATATTTTGAGGTTTCAAAAATTGTAAGCACAGGAAAACGTAAATGGGGTTTTACTCAGATAGACGGAAAAAAAGGTTTCATAAATCTTGCCTGTGCAAAGGAAACAACGTCTCCGTTTGTAATAGGTATCAGTGCGGTGCTTACCATAGCAGCACTTGCTTTTGCTGCTATAGCATTAAAAAAGATATTAAAGAAAAGAAAAGCTGCTGCACAAAAAGCAGGAAAGGATGCATGAAAATGAGAAAGTGTTATGAACTTGAGGTTGCAGGTGTTAAAAGGGATTTACCACTGTTTGCGGTAAATGACAAAATTTCGATAGCTGCATTTATAATTTTCGGTGATGTGGAGCTTACCGTAGCGTGTGCGGCAGAGCTTCTTAAGAAAGTTCCCGAGCACGATATTATGATTACTGCAGAGGCGAAGAGTATTCCGCTTATTCACGAAATGGCACGTCAGAGCGGTGTTAACGGCTACGTTGTTGCCCGTAAAAAGAAGAAGGTATATATGAGTGATGTTGTGGAGGTAAGTGTTAATTCAATTACCACACAGAGTGAGCAGAAGCTCTATTTAGGCAGTGAGGATGCACAAAAGCTTAAAGGAAAACGTGTACTTATCGTTGATGACGTTATAAGCACAGGTGAATCACTCTGTGCCCTTGAAAAGCTTGTAGAGGCAGCAGGCGGAAATATTGTAGGCAGGGCAGCTATCCTTGCAGAAGGCGATGCAGCACAAAGACCTGAGCTTACATTCCTTGAAAAACTGCCGCTTTTTGATGCTGACGGAAATATTTTGGAATAAATATTAAAAAGTGGTTGACAAATACGAAAAGAACTGTTATAATGGCTTGGTAATAAAGTAGAAGTTACCGCTTCTCACCTCACGGGGGTTTACTTGTGTGGTTAATAATTATGGGCGTTTTTATGATGCTTGTTTTTTGAAGCGGTAGGTTTTTCCTGCCGCTTTTATGATGCGGTACAATTAATTCTTTTGGAGGTGTTTTCCATTAGCAAGGAAATGATGATTAACGAAGAAATCAGGGATAGCGAGGTCAGGGTAATAGACAGCGACGGAAGTCAGCTTGGTATTATGCCTACAGGCGATGCACTTGATGCCGCTATAAAGAGAAATCTTGATTTGGTGAAGATTTCACCTAATGCAAATCCCCCCGTATGTAAAATTATGGATTACGGTAAATATCGTTTTGAGCTTGCTAAGAAGGAGAAGGAAAACCGCAAGAATCAAAAGGTTGTTAACCTTAAAGAGGTGCGCCTTTCACCCTCAATTGACAACCACGATTTTGAAACGAAGCTTAAAAATGCCTGCAAATTCCTCAAAAACGGGGATAAGGTAAAGGTTAGTGTTCGTTTTCGTGGACGTGAAATACATCACGCATCAATCGGGGAGGAAATTCTTGACCGTTTTGTAAAGGGTGCGGAGGAATTCGGCACTGTTGACAAAAAAGCAAAGCTTGAGGGAAAGAATATGGCGATTACAATTTCGCCCAAAAACTGATTATCGGCTAACAGAAGTTAGTTTAGATATATACACATTGAGAGGAGAGATATTATGCCTAAAATAAAGACACACAGAGCCGCTGCGAAGCGTTTCAGTCTTACAAAGTCAGGTAAGGTAAAAAGAGCGAAGGCTTTCAAGAGCCACATTCTCACAAAGAAGGACACTAAGAGAAAGAGAAGACTGAGAAAGGGCGCCCTTGCAGACGTTACAAACGCAAAAGTTATAAAGAAGCTTATACCTTATAAATAAGAATTAGGAGGACTAAAAAATGGCTCGAGTTAAGGGTGCACTCAGCACCAGAAAAAGACATAAAAAAATATTGAAGCTTGCAAAAGGCTACAGAGGTGGCAAGTCAAAGCTTTACAGAATTGCCAATCAGGCAGTTATGAAATCACTTTCTTACGCATATGTTGGAAGAAAGCTCAAGAAGAGAGATTTCCGTTCTCTCTGGATTACAAGAATCAGTGCCGCTTGTAAGATGAATGATATCAACTATTCACGTTTTATGAACGGTCTGAAGAAGGCAAACATCGAAATCAACAGAAAGATGCTTTCAGAAATCGCTATAAACGATCCTGCAGCATTTACACAGCTTGTTGAAACTGCAAAAAGCAATCTTTAATAAGTAGCCGAAATCGGCTAATTTAAAAAACCGTTTCCGCACATACGCGGGGGCGGTTTTTGAGTAAGTAACGATGGTGATAAATATGGTTATTACAAGCCGTGACAACAAAATATTTAAGCTTGCAAGCCGTCTTAAGAGTGCAAGAGGCAGAAACGAGGAAAAGCTCTTTCTTATCGAGGGAGAACGAAGTGTTCGTGATGCTTACGATAAGGGGGCAGATTTTTACTCTGTAATTTTATCTGAAAATGCACCGTTGCAGTTTAAGGCAGATTGTCCGATTTATACTTTTGCGCCAAAGCTTTTCGGGGAAATCGCAGAGACGGTAACTCCGCAGGGTATTATAGGCATATGCCGTATGAGAAAGTGCACGGTAGAGGACGTTATTGCCGGGAACAGTAACCTTGTAATACTTTGTGAGGCTTTGCAGGATCCGGGAAATATAGGCACAATAATACGAACTGCACACGCAGCATTCTCAGGCGGTGTAATCCTTACGAAGGGGTGCTGCGATTTATACAATCCGAAGATTGTGCGTGCAACTATGTCGGGTATGTTTTCAGTGCCCGTTGTGCAAGGGGTAAGTGTCAAGGAAACAGTGGAAGCTTTTTCAAAAAACGGGTATAGCGTTGTTGCAGGTGCACTCACAGATAACAGTATTGACCTTTATGACATAAATTTAAAGGGAAAGCATCTTATAATAATAGGCAATGAGGGAAACGGTGTTACAAAGGAGACTCTTTCTATGTGTGACAAGGTGGTTAAAATCCCGATGCATCCCGATGCAGAAAGCCTTAACGCTGCAGTTGCAGGCAGTGTAATGATGTATGAGCATTACCGCCAAAACATAAAAAAATAAATTTACTCTTTACAAAGTGCAAATTTTAGTGTATAGTGTGACAGGAGTTTAACTTCATTTTTAGAAAGGTCTGAGCTTATGGATAAGCGTCTTATATGGGCGATAAAATCTTCATATGTTACTCCTACCCGTAAAAAGCTTGAAGAGCTTCGGACAAGAGAGGATTTATTTGATGAAGACCTTATTGACAAAAGGGATAAAAAGTATATGTGGGCGCTTTCGAGCTTTGAAAGGGCTCTTGAAAAGGGCTGCCATATAGTTACCTATATTGACGATATTTATCCTGAGGCTTTTCGTGAGATATCACTGCCGCCTCCCGTTCTTTATGTAAGGGGCAATGTCCACGCACTCAGTCACGGTGTTTATGCAGGAATGGTAGGCTGCCGCAAAAGTGATGACTACGGACTGAGGACGGCAATGCAGCTTGCACGTGAAATAGGGCAGACAGGCGCAGGCATAGTTTCAGGCGGTGCAGAAGGTGTTGATGCCGCATCCCATAAGGGTGCACTTATGGCAGGGGTGCCGACGATTGCAGTTTTCGGTAATGGAGTTGATATAAGCTATCCTGATTTTAATGCGGAGCTTTTTGAAAGAATTGAAAAAAGCGGCGGCGCCCTTATAAGTGAATTTCCCATGGGCTATGCGCCTACAAAAAAGACGTTTCCGCACAGAAACAGACTTATTGCCGCTCTTTCAACGGCAGTGGTAGTTGTACGTGCGGGAAAACGAAGCGGTTCGCTTATTACAGCAAATCAGGCAATAAATATGAATAAAACGGTTTTTGCAGTACCGGGAAATATTGATGACGGCTTAAGTATCGGCACAAATGAGCTTATCCGTGACGGGGCGTTTCCGCTTCTTAGTGCAATGGACGTTATAGATGAGCTTATTGAAAGAAAGCCTGACTTTTTTGTCAGGGAAAAGGAAGAAAAACCGAAAATAGAAATTCCGCCGTATGAAAAACCAACCAAAAAAATGAAAACGAATGTAGTTCTTTCGGAATATGAAAAAGAAATTGTAAATATAATAAATGACGGATACACGGTGCTCCCCGATATAGAGGGGCAGATAAGCTTTGATGCATCAAGGCTTACGGCTCTTCTGACAATGATGGAAATGAAGGGTGTTATAAAGCGGGGGAGCGATAAAAAATATAAAATGACAAGCGGAGGAGAATGTTAATGGCAAATTATCTTGTAATAGTTGAGTCACCGGCAAAGGCGAAAACCATTAACAAATATCTGGGCAAGAACTATACGGTAATCGCATCTATGGGACATATGCGTGATTTACCAAAAAGTCAGCTCGGAATAGATATTGAAAATAATTATGAGCCTAAGTATATTACCATAAGGGGCAAGGGCGACCTTCTTTCAAAGCTTAAAAAAGCGGCAAAGAGTGCAGATAAAGTATACCTTGCAACTGACCCTGACCGTGAGGGGGAGGCAATAAGCTGGCATCTTGCACAAATCCTTGAAATAGATGAAAAGCAAAAATGCAGAATTACATTTAACGAGGTTACAAAGTCAGCCGTAACGGCATCTCTTAAAGAAGCCAGACCCATTGACAATAACCTTGTGGACGCTCAGCAGGCGCGCAGAGCGCTCGACAGAATTGTGGGATATAAAATAAGCCCCATACTCTGGAAAAAGGTTAAAAAGGGTCTTAGCGCAGGCAGAGTGCAATCTGTTGCTACAAAGCTTGTGGTAGACCGTGAACGTGAGATAAATGCGTTTGAGCCGAAGGAATACTGGTCGCTTAACGCAAGCCTTAAGGTAGCAGGTGAGAGAAAGGCGCTTCTTGCCCGTTTTTACGGTGTTAACGGAAAGAAGAAGGAGCTTAAAAGCTTTGATGAGGCGCAGAAGATACAGCAAATGGCATCAAAAGGTGATTTTGTTGTAACAAAGGCGAATTACAGTGAAAAAATGCAGCAGCCCTCACCGCCCTTTACTACGAGTACCCTCCAGCAGGAGGCGAGCAGAAAGATGGGCTTCACATCAAGAAGGACTATGTCTGCTGCACAGCAGCTTTATGAAGGTGTTGCGCTTCCCTCAAAGGGGACATTGGGTCTTATCACATATATGAGAACGGACTCCCTCAGAATTACTCCTGAGGCGCAGGAGGCTGCACGCAGTCTTATCTCGCACAAGTACGGTGCACAGTATACTCCAAAGTCACCAAGAATATATAAAACGGGAAAGAATGCGCAGGATGCGCATGAGGCAATAAGACCTACAGATGTTACTATTCTTCCTGAAAGTATTAAAGAGGCAGTAAGTGCCGACCTTTATAAGCTTTATAAGCTTATATGGGAAAGATTTGTTGCAAGTCAGATGTCAAATGCAGTGTATGACACCTTAAATGCTGAATTTGATGCATCGGGCGCAACCTTCCGTGCAAGCAGTAAGGCACTTAAATTCGCAGGATACCGTGCAGTATATATTGATGGCAGTGAAGAAAACGAGGAGAAGGATGAAAAGCGCCTTATAAAGATAGAGGAGGGTATGCATCTTCAGGCGGGTGAAATTGAGCAGGAACAGCATTTTACAGAGCCGCCTGCAAGATATACAGAAGCCTCTCTCATAAAAACAATGGAGGAAAACGGTATTGGAAGACCCAGTACCTATGCCCCCACAATAAGCACAATCTTAGGAAGAGACTACGTCGTGCGTGAAAAACGCATGTTAAAGCCGACAGAGCTTGGCGAGGTTGTAACCGATATTATGGCTGAAAACTTCTCTGATATTGTTGATGTGGACTTTACCGCAAATATGGAAAAGCAGCTTGACGATATTGAAGAGGGCAGTGAAAAGTGGATAGACGTTATTGATGAATTTTATAAACCGTTTAAGAGCGTTCTTGAAAAGGCTGAAAAATCTATTGAAAAAATAGAAATAAAGCCTGAGGAAAGCGATGAAATCTGCGAAAAATGCGGCAGAAATATGGTTATAAAGCTTGGTAAATACGGAAAATTCCTTGCCTGCCCCGGATTTCCCGAGTGCCGTAATGCAAAGCCTATTTTGCAGGATACCGGTGTAAAATGCCCTAAATGCGGCGGAAGGATTGTTGCACGTAAAAGTCAGAAGGGTAAGAAATATTTCTCCTGCGAGAATACGCCAAATTGTGACTTCCTTCTCTGGGATGAGCCTATTAAAACTCCCTGCCCCAAATGCGGCAGCGTTATGACAAGAAAGTATATCAAGAGAAAGAGTATAACAGTTTGCTCTAACCCTGAGTGCGAGAGCAACAAAAAATAAGGGGATGTTAAAAATGCCCAGACCGCAAAAGGCGACAAATATGCAGAATATACAGAACAAGAAAATGTAAACGTTTATATTTCGTTGAAAAATCTTCGATTTTTCATTGTTTTTTAGCCTTTTGCTACGAACAAACTTCGCCTCTCGACGTACCCACGTACGCCTTCGGGGAACCCAAGCTACGCTTGGCTCAGTTTTTCCGTTCTGAAACATTTTTTCCTATCCCCTAAAGAGGGTATTAAGTTATGAAGCTAAAAATAATAGGCGGAGGTCTTGCAGGGTGTGAGGCTGCATGGCAGGCTGCAAACAGAGGAATTAAGGTAAAGCTTTACGAAATGAAGCCGTCTGTTTTCTCCCCTGCACATACAAATGAAAATTTGTGCGAGCTTGTCTGCTCCAACTCCTTAAAGGGCAACGGTCTTGATAATGCCTGCGGACTTTTGAAGGAAGAAATGCGTAGAATGGGAAGCCTTGTTATTGATTGTGCAGACAGGACGAGTGTTCCTGCGGGTGGCGCACTGGCGGTAGACCGTGACAAGTTTTCTGCCCTTGTGACAAAGCATATCAAGGAGCATCCCAATATTGAGCTTATACGCGAAACTGTAAATGATATAAATACAGATGAATATACAATTGTTGCAACGGGGCCACTTACCCATAGCACACTTACAGAGCCGATATTGAAGCTTACGGGCGAAAAATCACTCTTTTTCTTTGATGCGGCGGCACCCGTTGTCACACGTGAGAGTATTGATGAAAGTATAACATATCTTGCTGCACGCTACGGAAAGGGAACGCCCGACTATATAAACTGTCCTATGGAAAAGGGCGAGTATGAGGCTTTTTATAATGCACTTATAAGTGCCGAGCGTGCCCCGCTTCACGAGGATGTGGAGGACGTAAAGGTTTTTGAGGGATGTATGCCCGTTGAAATTATGGCGCAAAGGGGAAAGGAAACGCTGTGCTTTGGACCACTTAAGCCAAAGGGACTTCCCAATCCAAAAACGGGCAGAGAGCCGTATGCAGTGCTGCAGCTTCGCAGGGATAATACAGAGGGTACGCTTTATAATCTCGTAGGTTTTCAGACAAATCTCAAGTTCGGGGAACAAAAGAGGGTTTTCTCAATGATACCCGGTCTTAAAAATGCTGAATTTGTGCGCTATGGTGTAATGCACAGAAATACGTATATAAATTCACCGCTTGTACTTGAAAACGACTATAGCCTTTTAAAATACCCTAAAGTCTTTTTTGCAGGACAGATAACGGGCGTAGAGGGTTATGTGGAGTCGGCATCCTCGGGGTTAGTTGCAGGTATAAATGCCGCAAGGAAAATCCTCGGCAGGGAAAGCGTCGTATTTCCCCCGTCAACGTGTACGGGCGCACTCATTAAATATATAACAGACCGTGAAAATAGGAAGTTTCAGCCAATGAATGCAAACTTTGGCATTATAGAGTGGGAAAGAATAAAAATCAAAAACAAAAAAGAAAGATATGAATATATATCGTCACTTGCGTTAGAAGCATTGCAGAATATACAAAACGGACTTTAATTTTAAAGTCTGTTTTTTTGTATCATATAATATAACAACTAATGGTTACTATATTTTATTAAGCAGTGCTTATTAATTCTCGTGGAACACGTAGCAATATGTACTTTTGCACGCCAAAATGGCATAGAAGAACCCCAAAGATTGGGGTAGTGGTTGATACATTTAAAATGCTTTTATAAAAAAAGGTTGTAAATATCCATTGCAAATGTTATAATAAAAATGCCAAACAAACTTAATATATAGTGACGAGGTATATTTTTCTTTTAGAATAATATGCTTTTTCCTGCATACACTTATTTTGTGATTTTGTTAAAAATGCAAATTCCATTTATAAGTGTGTGCTTATATCTCGCACTGTATAAAGTTTGTTTGGCGACAATCGGAGTTTGCGTTTTTTATGCGTCAGCTTCGGTTGGCGCATTTTTTTATTTGCGACACAAGGGCAAGAGGGAGGGCAAGAGATAGCTTGGCAAATAAGACTTGCATTATACAAAACGAAAGGATGAAACATTATGAAAAAGGTTTTGGCAGTGTGCCTATCAATTGTTATGAGTTTTATTTGTTGTAGTGGTGTCTTTTCTGCAGATACAGAAAATCCGTCAAATACTCTTAAAGAAATGGGAATTTTAAAGGGCTACCCTGACGGAAGCTTACATCTTGAAGACACCATCACACGTGCTGAGGCAACAGCGCTGCTTGTGCGGTTGGATAATTTGGAATTTAACAGTAGCAGTGCTTTTAAGGATATGCACGGGCACTGGGCAGAAAAAGAGGTTTCTATGGCATATGCAGCAGGACTTGTAGAGGGAACAGGGGAAGAAACCTTTTCACCTGATGCAAAAGTGACAGTGCAGGAATTTGTTAAAATGGTAGTAACTCTTTTGGGTTATAAGGATATTGCTGAAAGCAGGGGCGGTTATCCTGTAGGGTACCTTTCCCACGCAAATATGCTGGGGGTTTTTCATGGGTTAAAATTTATAACAACTGATGAAATTAATCGGGGCGATGCAACTGCAATACTCACAAATTGCCTTGATATTCCGATAATGCAACAATCCTCGATAAGCTTTGATGATAAGGTAGAGTACATAATAGCAGACGGAAAATACGGTCGTGAATATGTTACACTGCGTACAAGATTTGAAGAAAAGCAAGATTAATAAAAATAGACTAACAGTATTTTGCCGCACCAAAAAGGTGCGGCTTTTTAGCAATTTCATAATATCAGTTGACAAAAACGAATTTTAGCTGTATAATGAATATAGAAAAAGGCAAGACCTCAAACGGTTATGCCTGAATACGACTAAATATTACAATAGCCGACCTTGGCAGAGGCGGCTATTGTGCTTTTATGGGGAATAGTATCATCGAGATGATAACTATAAAAAATGCTATGAGCAATTTTTTTGCCACAAATGCAATGCTTACTTTTCATAAGCATCCCCTCCTTCCATAGACTCGGCACAAGTACCTGTATGTAAAGGTGGGCATAACCGCCGGTGGATAAATCCTCCGTTAAGAAAGTCTTGCCTTATCGGATTGCTCCGACGAAGCTATTATACACCATAATTATACCGTCTTCAAGACCTTTTGATAAAATTACGTTAATTTATAAACTTGAGATTTCGTAAAATTACATTCTTACCGCGCCACGAAAAGGCGCGGTTTTTGTATTTACGCATAAATTCTTTGTTTGAAAGGTTTTCTATATCCTCTTTAGTAAGAGAATGTATTAAATCCTCTGTAAATTCGCACATTGGCTTTGGCGTAATATTATTATGCGGACAAACTCGCTGACACGTATCGCAGCCAAAAATAAGCCCTGATTTTTCAAGTATGGCAATTTCATTTTCTGTGAGGTCGCCCTTTTTCTGACTGATATGTGAGGCACATTTTGAAATATCAAACCCACTTTTGAGTGCACCACCTGGGCACGCATTAATGCAGGCATTGCATCCAATACAGCTTTTACTAAGCGGTTTATCTGCTTTAAGCGGCAAATCGCACAGAATATAACCGATAAAAAAGTAGCTCCCGAAATCATCGTTTATCAGCATACCGTTTTTTCCGTAAAAGCCAAGTCCTGCATTATATGCAAGCTGTCTTTCAATCTCGGGACCTATATCGGCAAAATTTTCACAAATGCTCTGCGGGGCAAGTGTGCAGATAAACTCAGAAAGCCTTCCAAGCTTTTCCCTGATAATCAAATGATAGTCAATACTCCTTGCATAGAGGGAAAGATTACCCTCGCAGTATCCCTGAAAATACGGGAAAAGGCAGACTATGGCACTTTTTTCATTGTAATGGGTAAAACCACATTTTTCGATTCCTATAGACTTAGCAAAGGTACGGATTTCCTGCTCCATAGTCTTTATCCTTTCTGTTAATCATCGGTTATTTCTGCAATTGCAAGATATACCCTGTCAAAGCCCATCCCTTTAAGAAGCATTGAACAGTGGTTTGCAGTAGAGCCTGTTGTGTAGACATCATCTGTAAGAAGAACTGTTCCCGAAAACTTTTTGTCAAGCGGGAAATAGCACTTCTTTACATTTTCTCTGCGTTGTGCGGCATTAAGAGTTGCCTGCTTTTTACCGTCATTTGTTCTGTAGAGCGTTTCTATGCACTCTACGTTTAAAATTCTTGAAAGCTCCTTTGCAATAAGCTCAGATTGATTATATCCCCGATTAAATCTTGATTTGCGGCTTTGCGGAACATAGGTTATATAGTCAAAAGGCACAAACTCCTCCGACGATAAAATTTTATCTGCAATGAGGTATGCAAACGCCTTTGCATAATATGGATGATTTCCGCTTTTCAGTGCAAGAAGTGTATCTCTTGCATTTTCTTTATAAATAAGCGGTACAAAGGAATGTTTAAAGTTTATTTTGTTGCTGCGGCACAATGCGCAAACACTGTGCGAAAATTCGCCTATAGGTCTTCCGCAAATACTGCAGGTGTTTTCATCAGTAAAGGGAAGTGATGAAAAACAATCTCTGCAAATCGGAACAGAGGTTTCAAGTATTCTTTTGCAAAAAGGACACTTCGGCGGAAAAATAATATCAAGAAGCTTGTCCATCATCACCGCACAGCTCCTTTAGTCTTCTTTTTAAACCTGTAAAACGCATCTGTATCTTGTTGTTATTTATCATTGTACGTATACTCTCCTGACTTCCTACAAGGATTACGAGAAGCCTTGCCCTCGTAACGGCAGTATAGAGAAGATTTCTCGTCATCAGCATAGGCGGGAAAGAGCATACGGGAACGATAACTGCGCTCCACTCACTGCCCTGACTTTTGTGTACGGTGAGTGCATATGCAATTTCCAAATCCTCAACGGATGAAAAGTCGTATTCAACAATTTTGTTATCATCAAAAAGTATAGAGAGGGTTTTGTTTTTAGTTGAAATGTCAAGAATTGTACCTATATCACCGTTATAAATGCCAAAACCATCCTCGCCTCCGTCAGAGGTTGACCATATCATATCATAATTGTTGCGTGTCTGTATAACCTTGTCCCCGACACGGAAAATTCTTTCACCGAAAGCTTTTTCTTTTTTATCTTTGGATGGTGGGTTAAGACGGCTTTGCAGTACGCGGTTAAGATTTATTGTACCGACAATTCCTTTTCGTGAGGGGGAAAGCACCTGAATATCGTTTATGGCGTCAAAGCCGTATGCCTTATTAAGTCTTCCCGAGCAAAGCTCGCAAATTGTCTCGAGTGCCGCCTCGCTTGTTCTTCCCATAAAGAAAAAGTCTGTTTTGCTGTCGTTTTCAAGGGGCATTTCGCCTTTATTAATTCTGTGGGCGTTTGTTACAATGCGGCTTTCTCCTGCCTGACGGAAAACCTCGTCAAGCTTTACAAAAGGTATAACACCGCTTTCGAGCATATCAAGGAGTACGTTTCCTGCACCCACTGACGGAAGCTGGTCGGCATCACCTGCCATAATCAGCGTGCTTCCCCTTTTAAGCGCCTTTAAGAGCGAGCCGAAAAGTACAATATCCACCATGCTCATTTCGTCGACAATTACAACGTCAGCATCAATGGGGTTATATTCATTTCTTGCAAACCGCTGATTTTCGGCATCGTTTACCTCAACCTCTAAAAGACGGTGGAGAGTCTTTGCCTCCATACCGCACGATTCGCCAAGCCTTTTTGCCGCCTTGCCCGTCGGTGCGCAGAGTGCAATTTTATATTCGTTTGAGAGGAAAAGCTCCATTATAATTTTCATTATTGTGGTTTTTCCCGTTCCGGGACCGCCTGTAATTATAAGGACGCCGCCGTTATTTGCCATCATAACCGCCTTTTCCTGCATAGGAGAAAGGCTTATTGATTGAGTATCACAAATCCGCTTTATATTTGCCTGAAGATTATCGGTAAGCGGCTTTTTTATATACATAAGGTCACAAAGTCTGCGTGCCGCCGTAACTTCCATATTGAAATAAAGGGGAAGATATACAAATTCCTCCTCAAAAATAAGCTCGCCGCTTTCTCTGAGGGAAAAGAGTGATGCAGTAATCTCCTCGTTTTCGCATCCTAAAAGAGAAGCGCAGTAAGGAATAAGCTCCGCCGCTTTAAAACACGTATGCCCAGAGAGAGCCGCATTTGACAGTGCATATTTTATTCCGCTGGCAATTCTGCCGGGATGATTTTTTGAAATATTCATTTCGCCCGCAATACGGTCAGCCGTTTTAAATCCTATTCTTTCAACACTGTCGCAAAGTATATACGGATTTTCCTTTATAAGGTCAATTGCCTTTTGTCCGAAAATTTTGTGCACACGCAGTGCAAGATTTGGTGTTACACCGTATTCCTGCAGAAAAATTACCGTTTGTGCCGCATCCTGACGAATGAGGAAGGATTCCGATATTTTTTTTGCACGTGCAGGTGATATGCCACGTATCACGGCAAGCTTTTCGGGATTTAACGCAATAACTTCAAGTGACTCTTCACCAAACTTGTCCACAATTTTCCTTGCAGTAGATTCCCTCACTCCGCTTATTATTCCCGAGGCAAGGTAGGAGAGGATTGCACTCGTTTTTTTCGGCAGGGTACGCTCAAGCGATGATACGGAAAACTGCTCGCCATAATCAGGGTGCGTTACCCATTTCCCGTAAAGGCGCACCTCTTCCCCGGGGGCAATAAAGGGCATATGACCGCATGCCGTTACAAGGGAGTTGTTATAATTTATGTCGCATACGGTATACCCGTTATCCTCGTTCTGATATATAATTTCGTAAATTTCGCCTTCAAGAATTGTCGGCTCCTGAGTGTTCATATAACTTCCTACCGATCCAAATAATAGTATCATCGGGCAGTGTATCGATTATTGATGCAAGCTCCGATTTTTTGCAAATCAGACAATGACTACCGCATATGTGTGCCTTGAAAATAACAAGGGCTATCATTACGGCGGTTATAATAAGTGCAAATATTGCGCCATACATAAACAAACACCCCGATATATCATATGAATATCGGGGATAGATTGTTAAATGTAAGCTTTCAGTGTATCTGCCATATCAAGCCTTTCCCAGGGAAGACTAAGCTCGTTTCTGCCGAAATGACCGTACGCAGAGGTCTGTGTATAGATAGGTCTGCGCAAATCGAGCGTCTTTATTATCGCTGACGGGCGAAGGTCAAATTCCTTATTTACAATTTCGCTTAATTTATCATCGCTGAGCTTTCCCGTAGAGAATGTATCAATTCTTACTGAAACGGGGCGCGCAACACCGATTGCGTATGCAAGCTGAATCTGGCATTTGTCTGCAAGAGAAGCCGCAACAATATTCTTTGCAATGTAACGTGCCATATAGCAGGCACTGCGGTCAACCTTCGTCGGGTCTTTTCCTGAGAAAGCACCGCCGCCGTGCGGAGCGTATCCGCCGTATGTATCAACGATAATCTTTCTTCCTGTAAGTCCGCTGTCACCCTGCGGCCCGCCTATAACAAAACGTCCTGTAGGGTTAATAAAATACTTTGTATCTTCATCAATAAGGTTTTTATCAAGCACGGGCTTAATTACGTGCTCTATCATATCCTGACGGATTTGCTCCTGCGTTACGTCAGGGGAGTGCTGAGTTGAAAGAACAACTGTGTCAATCCTTTTAACCCTATCCCCGTCATATTCAACCGTAACCTGAGTTTTTCCGTCGGGACGAAGATATGGGAACTTTCCGTTCTTGCGAACCTCTGTAAGCTTTTTCGCCATTTTCTGTGCATAGTAGATGGGCGCAGGAAGATATTCGTCCGTTTCGTTTGTTGCATAGCCAAACATCATACCCTGGTCGCCTGCACCGATTTCAAAACCGTCATCCTCACCGTTTTTTGTTTCAAGCGATTTATTAACACCCATAGCAATGTCAGGTGACTGCTCGTTAAGCGTATTCAAAACGGCTATATTATTATAGTGGAAACCCATCTCAGGGTCGGTGTAGCCGATATCCTTAACAGTATTTTTTACAATCGCACGTATATCGCAGGTGTGTGTAGTGGTTATTTCACCAAAAACCATTACAAGACCTGTTGCCGCACAACACTCACACGCAACCCTCGCCTCGGGGTCGTGTGCTAAAATATCGTCAAGCACTGCATCGGAAATTCGGTCACAAACCTTATCGGGATGCCCCTCCGTTACCGATTCAGAAGTAAAAAATTTCTTGTTTGTATTCATTTGTAAGTCCTCCATAATCCTTTGTTATCAAAAAATAAGTCCGAGTAATCCGTAGGAAAAGATGCCCATAATAATACCTGCCGTAATTACGCCGCAGATAATTGAAATAAGCGCATCCTTAAACTTAAAATCAAGGAAGCTTGCAATAAGCGCACCCGTCCACGCACCCGTTCCGGGAAGCGGAATTGCAACAAATAAAAATAAGCCGAAATTAGCATATTTAGTGACCTTTTCACGGTTTTTCTCAACCTTACGCTCCAGAAACTCGGGAAGCCACGAAAAAAGCCGTGTTTTTTTAAGGTAATTGCAAACGGGTGTGATAAGAAGCAGTATAAAGGGCACCGGCAAAAGATTTCCCGCTATTGAAACTATAAACGACGGAATAACGGGAAGTCCCAGTGCAAATGCTACGGGAAGAGCACCCCTCAGCTCAATAATAGGGAGCATTGAAATAATAAGTACATAGACATAATTTGCAAAAGCCTCTGAAAGTCCGACAAGACCTACAAGGTAAACTGCAAAGGAATGAACTGCATTTTTAACTGTTTCTATCATAAACTACCTCCGTGCATCATTACACATAATATATTTTAAACAATTTATGCCGTTTTGTCAACCTAATATATTAGAGATAAGTCTATTTTATGAATAAAAAGAGGGATGTAAAAACTTGCGTTTTACATCCCCCGAAAAATTTAACATCAGAAACATTTTCCGTCCTTACAATCAGCGGCAGCACCGTGTCTGTAGCAAAGCTCGTTTGCGCATTGCCCCGTAGCGAAAAATCCCGTGATATTTTCCACCGTAGTCTGCGCAATATTTGACAGTGCCTCCTCCGTCAAAAATGCCTGATGTGATGAAACTATAACATTGGGCATTGATATAAGACGTGCAAGGGTGTCATCCTCTATAATGTGCCCTGAATAGTCCTCAAAGAAAATATCGGATTCCTCCTCGTAAACGTCAAGACACGCCGCACCGACCTTACGTGATTTAATTCCTGCAAGCAGGGCCTCCGTATCAACAAGTCCACCCCTTGAAGTGTTAAGGAGAACTACGCCACGCTTACATTTAGCAAGGGAGTTTTCGTTAATAATATGCTTTGTATCATCTGTCAGCGGGCAGTGCAGGGAAATAATATCACTGTTGTAAAAAAGCTCTTCAAGCGGTACATAACGAATAGTATCTCCGTTATCAAGACCTTCGTAGGGGAACTTGTCATAAGCAAGAACCTTCATTCCAAAGCCGCGGCAGATGTCAATAAATACACGCCCTATACGTCCTGTGCCGATGACACCGACCGTTTTCCCGTGAAGGTCAAAGCCTGTCATTCCGTTAAGACTGAAATTAAAATCCCTTGTCCTGATATATGCTTTGTGAATACGCCTGATAGAAGTAAGGAGCATTGCCATAGTATGCTCTGCAACAGCGTAGGGTGAGTAGGCAGGAACACGCAGAACGTGAATTTTGCCAAAGGCATATTTCATATCCACATTATTAAAGCCTGCACATCTTAAGGCAACAACCTTTACGCCCATGGCGCAGAGACGGTCAATTACAGCCGCATTTACTGTATCATTAACAAAGACACACACACCGTCAAAGCCGTGTGCAAGCTCTGCCGTATCCTCGTTAAGCTTTGTTTCAAAATATTTGAATTTAACATTATATTGCGCACCAAACTTTTCAAAAGAAGGCTTGTCATACGGTTTGGTGTCAAAAAAAGCAATTTTCATATAAATCCCTCCTTAAATAGGCATTGTGAAAATAGTATACCACAAGTGATATTAAAAGACAACTTCGTTTTTACGGGGATAGGAAAAAAAGCTTCAGAACGGACAAACTGAACCCCGAAGGGGCTTGCCCGAAGCTGTATGTGTATACAGCGAGAGGTGAAGTTTGTTCGTAGCAAAAAGGCTTAAAAATAAAGGAAAATCGAATAATTTGAGATTTTCTAACCTAAATATATAATTTTAAAAGTTTACACTTACTGTATTCTATATATTTTTCGCCTTTTTGCGGTCTGGACCTTTTTTACATCCCCGTCATCTTTTTGTCAGGTCGTTTATACATATATCTGCAAGCTCTGATGCATATTCCATAGAATAGCCGTGGCTGATTACGTTTATGACCGATTCGTTTTTCTTTGGCACAATAAGCACCCATCCGTTGTCAAAGGAGATTTTGAGGGCGTCAGAGGTATCATTTTGCTGAGGATGAACGGCATAAAGACGCTGCATAATTTCACTTTGCTCCTTTATACTGCAGCTAAGTGAAGTTGTTACAATATTTGAGGGCGGTATTTCACGTATAAGGGAGGATAGAGTTTCGTTATGAGTGTAAAGAAAATCAAGTAGTAAAATTATTGCGCCCACAGCATCAAAACGGTAAATAAACTGATTCATAAAAAGCTCACGTCCGCCTTTTGAAAGCTCGTTCATAAGGTGCGGAGGGCTGATTTTTCCACGGTGAACGGTTGCACCGTATTTTTGTGCCATTACCTCAATGCTTTCAGGAGAAGAGAGGGGGATATAAAGTGAAGCAGCGGGATATGTCTTCATAATTATAAGAGAACACAGTGCGGAATAATCATATTCGCTTAAAATAACTCCGTCACCCGTCACAAGGGTAAGTGTCTCGCATTTATAATCGCATATTGCGCCCATATCATAGCTGCCGCGCACTAACTCTTTAGCAAAGCTTTCTTTATCGCAGACAGAGGTGAAGGTGAAAACACAGCCAAGGTCGCTTGCGGCACTTTTCAAAAGCTCTGCTGCCCATTGTGACGGACAGTGGATAAGAAGCTTTGCTCCAAGAGCTTTTTTGGAGGTTGAGTTTATAAGCTGTTTAAGGTAATAAAGCTTATATTCAAACATAAATTCGTTTTCGGGAATACAGAGGGCAGATTTTCTTTTTGCGGTAGAGCTTGTTATAAGCTTTTCTATTTTTTCAAGCCCGTCATCCTCAATATCAGCTCCAAGGGAGTTAATAATATCAAGAGAAGCGTACATAACACCGCTGCGCTCAAAGGTGCTAAGTGCAATGCCTCCGTCAAGATTATAAAACCGCACACCGCTTCGTGTGATTGGGAGAGGCTGTTCGCCAAAATCATAGGCTGTGCCTCCACCTGAAGCTATACCTGCGGCAAGTGCGTTTTTTATCATATTTCCGCTTCCGCCACCGTCGCACGAAATGGCAATTTTATCGCCCATAAGCGTGACTGCCGCTCTTGCAAGCACTGATGCAAATTCAGGAGTAATCTCTCTGTTCATCACGCCATAAGCACCACCTTCTGAAAGAAGGGAGCGGACACCTGCGTTTTCCCAGACAATATTTTCGCTGATACAGCTTTCATCCTCAATATACTTGTCGGGCCAGATGTGGACACCCGTACGGATTACGCAGTGTTTTCCGATTTTTGTGCCTTCACCGATTACACTGCCCTCGTATGCGGCACTTTCAATCCCGATTTCGCCTTTTCTTCCTATAATTGCACCACGCACCGATGCGCCCTCGTATATATATGAATTATCCATTATTGTGCTGCGCTTTATTCCTGCAAGGCAATCGACGGTAACGTTATGACCAATCTGACAGTAGGACTCTATTCTTGCACCACGGTTTATCGTGCTGCCGCTTCCTATATAGACGGGCGGCATAATAACTGCGCCCTGCATAACGGCAGCATTTTCGTCAATCCACACTCCGGGTGCCCTTTCGTCGCAGGGGAAGGGAAGGTTTATTTTTTTGTCAAAAAAGTCACGGATAACTCTGCGATAGCTTTCAAAATCAGATATGTCCCTGATATATCCCTCGGCACAAAATGAAAATACGGGCAGTTTTTTTTCACAGAGCTTTTCTGCAAGCACAGTTATGTCGGAGCAGTCACAAAGCTCTGTCCCCTTTGAAACGATTGCTATGGCGGCAAAGGAAAAGCCTGACGGATACGCAAAATCGGGTGAACGCTTATAGCCTTTTACAAGACCTTCTGCACCTGTGTCTAAAACACCGTATTCATACGCAGAAGCTCTCTTTTGCACGGCAAGGGTTGCGCTGCCCTCCTTTTCAGAGTGAAAGGAAATCATTTTTTCAAGGTCTGTGTCTGTAATGACACTTCCGCTAATAAAAAGAGTGTCATCCTCCTTGAAAAAGACTTCGAGGTTTTTAGGAGAAGAAATTTTAATTTGCGCCTTATCGTTGGAAAAGGATGCAAAATGTTTTTTTATTTCTTCAATGTGCTGCGATTCAACTATTGTAATGTTATCAATGTTGTGGCGCAGCAAAAGCCGCACCGTATGTTCAAGAACAGGTCTTCCCATAACGGGAAGCATACTTTTGGGAAGAGAGCAGGTGAGAGGGCGAAGACGGTTACCCTCACCGTGTGAAATAATTACAGCCTTCAATATAAAACACTCCTTGTAGAATAATTAACATAGTTGGGCTATCCTATGCTTGTTCACGTATCTGTATTACGAGCTTTTTTTCATCGGTTATGCTTAAAAATACAATGTCTTTATAATCGCTGATGTTATAGCGCTGAAGCTTTCTTTTAAGCCACTGTTCACTTACTCCTGCACCATCAAGATTTTTTTTGCGAAGCTTACCGTCAGACACAACAGTATGCGGAACGTGTGTTTGCGGCGGGGAAAGGTTCATATCACCGCAGGTTAAGGGGCGCTCTGTTTCTTTGGGAATTACGGATAGCTGACCGTTTGTTTCTATTATTGCACTGTCAATCTGTGAAATGGAGCTGTAGCCTGCAAGACGAAGCTGCTCCATCACATCATCTATACAAATGCGAAGATTGCGAAGCCTTTTGAAAAGAAGCTTACCATCCTTTATTATCTGTACGGGCGAGCCTGTAATAAGGCGGCGTAAAAATTCACTTTTTATTACAAGTACAGAGAACAAAAGCTCCATTAATACAAGCGCAACTATAGGAATAACTCCGTGCAAAAACGGTGTATTCTGTGTGTCTATGGGGATTGTAGCAAGCTCTGATATCATTAGCGCAATTACAAATTCCGACGGCTGCAGCTCGCCAAGCTGACGTTTCCCCATAATCCTCATTGCTAAAACTACGCATAAATAAAGAACTATTGTGCGGTAAAATATTGTAAGCATCGCCGCCCTCCGTTTGTTTTCAGATTTTGATATTTATTATTTGCATTAAAAAAAAAGAAATTCCCAATTTGAGAATTTCTTTTTAAAGATAAATTTTTAAATATTTTAACTTATGTCGGTAAGCTCAATATACTGTTTTCCGTTTTCGGCAATAAAATCCTTTCTGCCCTGCAGATTGTTACCAAGGAGCAAATCAAACATCTGTGCCGTTTTTTCCGCTTCCTCACTCATAACCTTGATAAGACGACGACTTTCGGGGTTCATAGTCGTCTGCCACATCATATCGGGCTGGTTTTCACCAAGACCCTTACTGCGCTGAATTGAAACACCCTTTTCGGGAAGCTGAGAGAGGATTTCTGCCTTTTCCTTTTCGTTATACGCAAAATAGGAAACATCCTTGTGAATGATTTCAAATAGCGGAGATTCTGCAATATAAACCTTTCCCTCTTCAATAAGGGTAGGAACGAGCGTGTAAAGCATTGTCAGTATAAGCGTTCTTATCTGGAAACCGTCTACGTCGGCATCCGTACAGATAATTATTTTATCCCAACGAAGATTATTAAGGTCAAAGGAATTCATATCCTTGTTATGCTTTGTCTTAAGCTCTACGCCGCAGCCGATAACCTTTATAAGGTCAGTTATAATTTCGCTTTTAAAGATTTTTTCAAAATCAGCCTTAAGGCAGTTTAATATTTTACCCCTTACGGGAATGATTGCCTGAAATTCAGCATCTCTGCCGAGCTTACAGGCACCGAGTGCACTGTCACCCTCAACTATATAAAGCTCACGCCGTGAAACGTCCTTTGTTCTGCAATCGACAAATTTTTGCACACGGTTTGTAACGTCCATCGTTCCCGTAAGCTTTTTCTTAAGATTAGTACGTGTCTTTTCCGCAGTTTCACGGCTGCGCTTGTTTACAAGCACCTGATTACAGATACGCTCCGCCTCAGGACGGTTTTCAATAAAGAATATTTCCAAATTTTTGCGCAGGAAGTCTGTCATTGCCTCCTGAATGAATTTGTTGGTAATACTCTTTTTAGTCTGATTTTCGTAGCTGACAACGGTTGAAAAACAGTTCGTTACGAGTATCAGGCTGTCGGATATATCATTAAAAGTTATTTTTGCCTCTGTTTTTGTATATTTATTATTCTGCTTTAAATAAGCATCTATCGCACTGACAAAGGCACTTCTTGCTGCCTTGTCAGGTGCACCACCGTGCTCAAGATAGCTCGAGTTGTGGTAATATTCTATAAACTGTACATCATTTGAAAAAGCAAATGCCGCACTGAGCTTAACCTTGTAATCCTTCATATCCTCTCTGTCACGGCCTGTGCGTTCCCCTTCATAAAAAGCAGTGTTTGAAATGCGTTTTTCATTTTCGGGGCAAAGCTCGTTAATATAGTCAACGATACCGTTTTCATAGCGGAACTCAAACTTTTTAACCTCGCCGCCGTTTTCGTGATAGGTAAGCTTAAAGGTGAGACCTGCATTTACAACAGCCTGACGCTTTAATGAATCAGTGAGAAATTCAAGAGGGATATTTATGTCGGTGAAAACGTCAAGGTCGGGACGCCATTTAATTGTAGTTCCCGTAGAGCGGTACTTCTTTTCCTCTTTATAAAGACCGCCCACATTTTCACCCTTCTCAAAATATAGCGTATGCTCATATCCGTCACGGTTAACCGTGACGTTCATATACTCGGCACTGTACTGCGTTGCGCAAAGACCAAGGCCGTTAAGACCGAGGGAATAGAGGTAGTTTTCACCCTCGCCCTTGTCATACTTACCGCCTGCGTAAAGCTCACAGAAAACAAGCTCCCAGTTATACTTTTCCTCTTTCATATTCCAGTCAAGAGGAATACCTCTGCCGTAGTCCTTAACCTCAATGGACATATCGGCAAAGCGTGTAACCTCGATAACCTTGCCGTAGCCTTCCTTAGCCTCGTCAATAGAGTTTGAGATTATTTCAAATACGCTGTGCTCACAACCCTCAATTCCGTCAGAACCGAAAATTACGCCCGGTCTTTTACGGACACGGTCTGCACCCTTGAGGGCGGTTATACTTTCATTACCATAGCTTTTTTTAGCCATTGTATATCCTCCGTTTGTTATGTTTTTTTGGGGATAGAAACTTATAAATTTCAGATGGGGATTGTTAAGGGAACTCCCTTAACATAAATTTCGTTCAAATCGGGGGCGTGTACCTCGATTTGAACTCCTTGCAAGGGCTGGCACGGTGAGTGCCGCGCGAGCGAAAGCCCTTACTTCGCAGAAGAATGTTTTTTTATAAAAAACTTCTTCTGCGAGATGATGGCATTGCCATCATCTTTGTATTTCTGCGGCTTTAACTGTGTTTTTCATCAGCATTGCTATCGTCATCGGTCCTACGCCACCCGGAACGGGTGTAATTGCAGATGCTATATTTGACACACTGTCATAATCAACGTCACCGCAAAGCTTTCCGTTTTCGTCACGGTTCATACCTACGTCAATTACGATTGCGCCATCTTTTACCATATCAGCAGTTATAAATTTAGCCTTACCTACTGCTGCAACGAGGATATCTGCACGGCGGCAAACCTCCTTAAGGTCTTTTGTACGGCTGTGGCAGATGGTAACTGTACCGTTTTCGTGCAGAAGAAGCATTGCCTGAGGCTTTCCTACTATGTTACTTCTTCCCACAACAACAC
>JAFSBF010000037.1 GCA_017441965.1 Clostridia bacterium
GTGAGGACCGTCGAGAATCATCTGGTCGCCTGTGTAAGCGTGGATTGTAGCCATGATACCTGACTGGATGGGTGCGTAATCGTTAAGAGCCTTTGCCATAGGAGCAAGGCAGTTTGTTGTACAAGATGCAGCAGAGATGATTGTATCATCCTTTGTAAGTGTGTTTTCATTTACGCTGTAAACGATAGTCTTGAGGTCATTTCCTGCAGGAGCAGAAATAACAACCTTCTTAGCACCTGCATCGATGTGTGCCTGTGACTTTTCCTTTGAGCAGTAGAAACCTGTGCACTCAAGAACAACGTCTACATTAAGAGCACCCCAGGGGCATTCCTTAGCGTCCTTAATTGCATAGATTTTAATTTCCTTACCGTCAACTGTGATGCTGTCTTCACCTGCAACTACAGTGTGACCGTCATATCTGCCCTGAGATGAGTCATACTTTAAAAGATGAGCAAGCATCTTAGGATCTGTAAGATCGTTAATTGCTACTACCTCGTAGCCCTCTGCACCGAACATCTGACGGAATGCCAGACGACCGATACGTCCAAAACCGTTAATTGCAACTTTTACTGCCATTTTAAAACATCCTTTCGTGTTTAAAAATATATAAATAATAAATATTATTTAATAACTCAGATAATAACCATTGACTCGATAACAGGTGTAATCTTTGGTGTCTGACCGTCAAAACCTACGGGAGTAGATGCAATCTCGTCAACAATTTCAATTCCCTTTGTCACCTTGCCGAATGCCGCATAAGCACCGTCAAGGTGGGGTGCATCCTCATGCATAATAAAGAACTGACTTGATGCACTGTCGGGATGCTGACTGCGTGCCATAGAAATAACGCCACGTGTATGCTTAAGGGTGTTATTAAAGCCATTCATCATAAACTCACCCTTAATATTCTTGTCACTGCCACCCATTCCTGTTCCGAGTGGGTCACCGCCCTGAATCATAAATCCCTTTATAATTCTGTGGAAGGTCAGTCCGTCATAAAAAGAGGACTCTACAAGCTCTTTAAAATTAGCAACTGTTATCGGGGCAATATCAGGATAAAGTTCAAGCTCTATCACACCGCCGTGTTGCATAGTAATTCTTACATTAACATTTTCAGCCATAATCTTCGCCTTTCTGAAACCTATAATAAAAGGTAAAATTTACATATCGCTACTATTATATCGTTTTCTTTTTACCATTGCAAGTATTTTTTTTAGTTTTTATACCAATTCTTGCATTTTTTGGTAAATACGGCATATTTTTAATTATATTTCGTCTTCCTCACTATAACCGAATGACGTCTTTCTAACCTCATCAATACCGCTGTAATCAGGAATAACATATGAGCCGCCTCCAATATCCTGCGGCACACCGGGCATTGTAATGGTTTCTATTTTATCAGTACCGATTGAAAGCATCTGCATTGCGCACTGCACTGCATCGCCCGGTGTCATAGAGGTTTCCATATTATCAGATATAATTCTGTATATATCGTCAATCTTTCCTATATATCGCATCTGAAGCTTCTGCTCTGCAAGAGCGTGGATAAAATCCTGCTGTACCTTAATTCTGTCAAGGTCACCGTTCTTATATCTTCTGAAACGCAGCAGTTGCTCACTCTTGTCTCCATCAAGATGCTGCATACCAGGCTGCAGGTCAATATTAAGGTCCTGTTAGGGGTCTTGATACTTCATTCTCTGCGGAACATCAAATTCTACCCCGCCAAGCTCATCAATAGAGTCACGAAAAGCTTCAAAATTAACCTTTACAAAATGATGCACAGGTATTCCGGTAAGCTGCTTTACAGCGATAATTGCCGCCTCGCTTCCCTTTTTATCTTTTCTGTGCCCTACAGAGTGTACCTCCGTTATCTTGCGGCTGACACCTGCATATTTAACACGTGTATCACGGGGAATACTCATAACAACGGCATGGTCAGTCTGGGGGTCAATCTGGGCAAGCATCATAACGTCAGTTCGAAGCCCCTCTTTATCTGTTCCCAGTATAAGTATGTTACACTTTTCCTTTGCAATCTCAACCTCGTGGAGTGTTCCCGCCTCAAACTCACTTACAATACTGCTGTACGGCGTTGTATAAATTTTTGCGGCATATATACCACTGAGTGCTGCAAAAACCATTAAAAGAGAAATTAAAAGCCCTTTTAAAAATCTGCTCGCACTCCTTCTTTTTTTTCTTTTAGTCATAATAATAAACCTCTCTGCAGAAGTATTTTTACCCATAATAATTCATTTTAAACTATTTTACCATAAATCGCACATTAAGTCAACGAATATAAAACTTTTGCAAAAAAAATAATTTAAATATTTTTGCAAAAAAGTATTGACATTTTGGAAAGGTTTTGCTATAATAATCAACGTTGTCGATGGTGGACGACGTTATGGGAGCATAGCTCAGCTGGGAGAGCATCTGCCTTACAAGCAGAGGGTCATAGGTTCGAGCCCTATTGTTCCCACCATTTGGCCCGGTAGTTCAGTTGGTTAGAACGCCAGCCTGTCACGCTGGAGGTCGAGGGTTCGAGCCCCTTCCGGGTCGCCAAATGCCTTTGTAGCTCAGTCGGTAGAGCAAGGGACTGAAAATCCCTGTGTCACTGGTTCGATTCCAGTCGAAGGCACCATTTATGCGGGAGTGGCTCAGTGGTAGAGCGTCACCTTGCCAAGGTGAACGTCGCGAGTTCGAATCTCGTCTTCCGCTCCAAACACAAAAGACGCAATAAAGCGTCTTTTGTAATATGGCGCCATAGCCAAGTGGTAAGGCAGAGGCCTGCAAAGCCTTTATCCCCAGTTCAAGTCTGGGTGGCGCCTCCAACTAAAAACCGCTTAACCGAGTAAGGTTAAGCGGTTTTTGTATTTTGGCTCTTTGTCAACAGTTGGGGTAAAATTACAGAGCGTCTATATCCTCCTGTGAAACGAGCTTAATTCCCGCCTTTGAAAGAACCTCTGCAGCCTTTTCATTATCCTCTACACGGAGAACAACATATGCGTGCTGTCCTGATATGGTGATAAACGCATACAAATATTCAATATTTATTCCGTTTTCACTCATCAGTGCAAGCACCTCTGAAAGACCTCCCGGTACATCGGGAATCTGAACGCCGATAACCTTTGTTACGGAAACAACGCAGTCATTCTCACTAAGGACGTCCTTTGCCTTATCAACATCACTTACAATAAGGCGGAGTATTCCAAATTCCTGCGTATCTGCTACGCTGAGAGCACGGATGCTGACACCTGCATCAGCAATACTCTTTGCAATACTTGAAACCGTACCTGCCTTGTTTTCAACAAAAATAGATAACTGTTTAATTGTCATTTTCCCCACTCCTTTAATTGTAAAGATTTCTCTTATCTATTACTCTTACAGCCTTGCCCTCACTTCTTACAATGGACTTAGGCTCTACAATACGTACATTTGCATAAATACCAAGCATTGATTTAAGTGCCGCATTAATTTCTTTTTCTTTCTTGGAAAGGTCATTCACCTTATCGGAGAAAAGCTCGGGTGTCATTTCAACCCTTACCTCGATAGTATCGCTGTGATTTTCACGGTCTACGATAATCTGGTAGTTTGATGTAAGTCCCTGCTTTAAAAGTACTTCCTCAATCTGTGAGGGGAACACATTTACGCCCTTTACGATAAGCATATCATCACTTCTGCCCATAGGCTTTGCCATTTTAACGTGTGTTCTGCCACAGGAGCATTTTTCACGTGAAAGAACGCATATATCCTTTGTACGGTATCTGATTACGGGGAATGCCTCTTTCGTGATGCAGGTAAATACCAGCTCACCCTTTTCACCCTCGGGAAGAACCTCGCCCGTTTCAGGATTAATTATCTCGGCAATGAAATGGTCCTCGTTTACGTGCATACCTGACTGCGCACTGCATTCAAAAGCCACACCGGGTCCGCATATTTCTGTAAGTCCGTAAATATCATATGCCTTTATACCAAGCTTTGCTTCAATATCCTTACGCATCTGCTCAGTCCACGCTTCTGCACCAAATATTCCTGCTTTAAGCTTTATTTTATCACGCAAGCCCTGCTCATAAATACTTTCTGCAAGATATGCTGCATATGAGGGCGTACAACAGATAATTGTAGCCTCAAGGTCGGTCATAAACTGTAACTGACGATCTGTATTTCCCGATGACATCGGGAGGGTCAGACAACCTACCTTGTGCGAGCCGCCGTTAAGTCCCGGACCACCCGTAAATAATCCGTAGCCATAGCATACCTGACAAACATCCTCCTTAGTTCCGCCTGCTGCCACAATTGCACGTGCACAGCAATCCTCCCACAAATCTATGTCGTGCTGTGTATAGAACGCAACAACCCTTTTTCCTGTCGTTCCGCTTGTAGACTGAATTCTTACACATTCTGAAAGCGGCTTTGACATAAGACCGTAGGGATATGCCTCACGAAGGTCATCCTTTGTCAAGAACGGAAGCTTATGAAGGTCATCAACCGACTTTATATCATCGGGGGTTACTCCCTTTTTCTTCATAAGGTTTCTGTAGTACTCGTTATTTTCATAAACGTGGTTTACCGTTTTAACAAGTCTTTCACTCTGCATTTGTCTTATTTGTTCGTAAGAGGCTGTCTCTATTTCCTTTTGATAGTAATTCTCCATCTCTCCCACTTCCTTTTAATAATTGTACCCAAGCTCAAACGCTTTCTTATTAAGCTCTACAAACTTAGGTGCAACCGTATTTTCTATAGAATTAATCCACTTGTCATAGCCTATATCAAAATACTTTGCAAGTCTTGCCATCAAAACGATATTTACCGCCTTTGCATTTCCTGCATCATTTGCAATGGAAAGGGCATCAATTGCATCAACAAATGCACCCTCTTCCTTTATTTTTTCGAGTGCATCTGCAGGATACTGCGCCTTGCCTATAATTACGGGCATCGGGTCGATCTGCTGAGTGTTAACAATGATTTTTCCATCTTTTTTAAGGCATGGAAGCCATCTTGCCGCCTCTATTTTTTCAAATGAAACAATAAAATCTGCTTCACCGTCTTCAATTATGGGAGAGTATACCTTATCGCCGTAGCGCACGTATGTAACAACGCTTCCTCCACGCTGGCTCATACCGTGCACCTCCGACACCTTTACATCATATCCCTCATCAACTAAAAGTCTTCCCAAAAGCTTACTTGCAAGGAGGCTGCCCTGTCCGCCTACGCCGACAATCATAATATTTTTCGTCTGCATTACTCCTCTACCTGCCTTTCTATTGCATCAAAGGGACAAAGCTGTGTACATACATCGCATCCCACGCAAAGTGTTTTATCAATTTCAGCCTTGCCATCATGCATACTGATTGCAGGACAGCCAAAGCTCATACATTTTTTACAACCCTTACACTTATCCTTATTAACAACAAGCGGTTTTTTCGGCTTTACAGATTTAAGAAGCACGCAAGGTATTCTTGAAATAATAACCGACGGCTCATTTGCAGAAAGCTCCTCTTTTACAACTTTTTCACATTCCTTGAGGTCATAGGGGTCTACAACCCTCACCCTGTTTATGCCTACACTGCGGCAGAGTGTTTCAAGGTCAATTTTTGATGCAGGATCTCCCTTTATATTATATCCCGTTGTGGGGTTTTGCTGATGGCCTGTCATTCCCGTAATTGAGTTGTCAAGAATAATTACAGTGGAATTGGAGCCGTTATACGCAATATTTATAAGTCCGGTTACACCGCTGTGCATAAAGGTGGAGTCGCCTATTACGCAGACACTCTTGCCCTCACTCTCACTGCCTCCAGCCTTGTTAAATCCGTGAAGACCCGAAACAGACGCACCCATACAAAGCGTTGAATCAAGTGCAAAAAGCGGAGGTGTTGCACCCAAAGTGTAACAACCGATATCTCCAAGCACTGTGATTTTATTTTTTGCAAGTGCATAATACATACCTCTGTGGGGACAACCTGCACACATCATCGGTGGACGCATCGGAATATCCATTCCAAGGTCATATGTTTCTTTATCGTCCTTACCCATTGCCTTTGCAATGGTTTTCTGTGAAAATTCTCCGATGCAGGTGAAAAGCTCCTTGCCGCACACTTTAATCCCCAAAGAGTTGCAGTGCGCCTCGATTATGCCATCAAGCTCCTCTATAACGTATACCTTATCCATCTTTGAGGCAAATTCAATAATGCTCTTTTCAGGGAGCGGGTTTACAATGCCAAGCTTAAATACGCTTACACTGTCACCAAGCGCCTCCTTCACGTACTGATAGCTTGCACCCGATGTGATAACACCAATTTTTGAATCTGTATATTCTATGCGGTTAAATTCACAATCTTCCGCAAGCTCTACAAATTTCCTTGTTCTTTCCTCAACAAAGGGATGACGTTTCTTTGCATTTGCAGGCATCATTATATACTTTTCAGGATTTTTTTCGTAATCCTTTACGCCTGCCTCTGTTCTTTCGCCCGTTTCAACAATGCTCTGCGAATGTGCAATTCTTGTACACATACGAAGAAGAACGGGGGTATCGTATTTTTCGGAAAGCTCAAACGCCTTCTTTGCAAAATCATATGCCTCCTGCGAATCGGCAGGCTCGAGCATAGGGATTTTAGATGCAATTGCATAATGCCTTGAATCCTGCTCATTCTGTGATGAATGCATTCCGGGGTCATCAGCCACACAGATAACCATACCGCCATTAACACCTGTATATGACAGTGTAAAAAGCGGGTCTGCCGCAACATTAAGACCTACGTGCTTCATAGCACACGCACTTCTTGCACCACGAAGCGATGCACCAAAAGCCACCTCACAGGCAACCTTTTCATTTGGTGCCCACTCGCAATATATTTCATCATATTTTGCCGCAAATTCCGTTATCTCTGTACTGGGTGTACCGGGATATGAGGAAATGACATTACAGCCTGCCTCGTAAAGGCCACGTGCAACGGCGGCATTACCAATCAGTAATTCCTTCATTATTATCTTTCCTTTCATATAGATAGGGTGCGACTTCCTTATGCCCATGCTGACAGATGAGGTATTACCTCAACGCACCGCAAATTATTTGGTTTCGTTTCTGAGGTCAAGCACTCTCTTCGCCTTACCCTGAAAACGCTCAAGCGATTTAGGCTGAACAAGAGTAATCTTTGCCTGAAGTCCGAGAACGCTCTTTATTCTCTCCTGAATTGTACGTGTAAGCTTTTCAAGCTCACCGTAGCTTTCAAGAACACTTGCATCAATAAGCTCAACCTTGATTTCAAGTGTATCCTTGTAATTATCCTCACGGCGGACAACAAGCTGATAGTGCGGACCAATTTTATCTACATTTATAAGAACGCTTTCAATCTGTGTCGGGAACACGTTTACACCCTTTATTATAAGCATATCATCAGTTCTGCCCTTTGTCTTTGACATTCTGACGTGCGTTCTGCCGCACTTGCACGGCTCATAATCAAGAGTTGTAATATCCCTCGTTCTGTAACGAAGCACAGGCATACCCTGTTTTGTAAGTGTTGTAACAACAAGCTCGCCCGTCTCACCTGTCTGAAGACGTTTTCCCGTGTCGGGGTCAACAATTTCAGGCAGGAAATGGTCCTCTGCAAAATGCATACCGCATCGCTCGAAACAGTCACCGCTTACACCGGGGCCGCCAAGCTCTGTCATACCATAGTTATCAGAAACATAAACGCCAAGATTTTTTTCAATAGCACTTCTCATTTCAGGTGTACATGGCTCACTTCCTAAAATACCAAGCCTTAATTTATAATCAGAAAGCGGATGCTCACCCTCTTTAACAGCTTCGCTGAGATACAACGCATAAGACGGTGTTGCAACAAGTCCCGTAACGCCAAGGTCACGCATCAGCATAAGCTGCTTTTCCGTATTTCCCGACGATGCAGGGATAACCATTGCCCCAAGCTTTTCAAGTCCGTAGTGAAGACCGAGTGCACCCGTAAAAAGTCCGTAGCCAAACGAAATCTGTATTATATCGTCACTCGTAACACCA
>JAFSBF010000038.1 GCA_017441965.1 Clostridia bacterium
CCCTCGGGAATACCTGCCTCACTGTCTGTTACGGTAACATCCTTTGCCCCTGCAAGCTTTTCGTAGAAGAGAATACCGCTTTCAAAAAGTGCTTTATCCTCGGTTACGATAAACATACTTGCCTTTCTTGACGGGGGAACATTCATCTCCGTTCTGATATTACGTATGCTCTTTATAGCATCGCATATAACAGACATCTTCTTCTCCTCCTCGGGGAAGGAAAGTGTATCTGTATAAAGCGGCCACTGTGAGGTCATAATAGTTTCCTCGCCCGTGGGAAGTGCACAGAAAATTTCCTCTGTAATAAAGGGCATAAACGGATGCAAAAGCTTCAAAATGCCTGAAAGCACGTAGCAAAGTGTACGCTGTGCATCAAGCTTGCTTTCACTGTTTTCACCGTAAAGACGGGGCTTTACAAGCTCAATATACCAGTCGCAGAATTCATCCCAGATAAAGTCGTAAAGGTTGCCGAGTGCAACGCCAAGCTCGAACTTGTCAAGGTTTTCTGTAACGGACTTAACAACTGTATTATATCTTGAGATAATCCACTTATCCTCAAGCTGAGGCTTAGCAGGAAGTGTACATTCCTCAACCTCAAGATTCATAAGCACGAAACGTGCTGCATTCCAGATTTTATTTGCAAAGTTACGGCTTGACTCAACTCTTTCCCAATAGAAACGCATATCGTTTCCGGGGGCATTACCTGTAGCAAGAGTGAAACGCAGTGCATCTGCGCCGTATTTATCAATTACCTCGAGCGGGTCGATACCGTTACCGAGTGACTTACTCATCTTTCTTCCCTGACTGTCACGTACAATACCGTGAATAAACACGTGCTTGAACGGAGGCTTTTTCATATGCTCGCATCCGCTGAAAATCATACGTGCAACCCAGAAGAAAATTATATCATAGCCTGTAACAAGTGTGCTTGTCGGGTAGTAATAGTTAAGCTCATCCGTATTATCGGGCCATCCAAGTGTTGAGAACGGCCACAGTGCAGATGAGAACCACGTATCAAGAACATCTTCCTCCTGACGCATGGGCTGACCGCACTTGGGACAAACTGTAACGTCTTCCTTGCTTACAACCATTTCACCGCAGGCATCGCAGTAAAATGCAGGAATTCTGTGTCCCCACCAAAGCTGACGGGAAATACACCAATCGTGTACATTTTCCATCCAGTTTGTATAGGTCTTTGTGAAACGCTCGGGAATAAACTGTACCTCACCCTCACGAACAACACGGAGAGCCTCCTCTGCAAGAGGCTTCATTTTTACAAACCACTGATCGCTCGTAAGCGGCTCTACAGTAGTTTTACAACGGTAGCAGGTACCTACATTGTGAGAATGGTCCTCAATCTTGATAAGTACACCGCACTCCTCAAGGTCTTTTACAATCTGCGCCCTCGCCTCATAACGGTCAAGACCCTCGTACTTTCCGCCCTTTGCGTTAATGGTTGCATCATCATTCATAACATTGATAATTTCAAGGTTATGGCGAAGACCAACCTCAAAGTCGTTGGGGTCGTGCGCAGGTGTAATTTTAACGGCACCTGTTCCAAAATCCTTTTCAACATATTCGTCTGCAACGATGGGGATTTCCCTTCCTACGAGGGGAAGAATACAGGTTTTGCCAATTAAATCTGTATAACGCTCATCCTCAGGATGTACGGCAATGGCAGTATCGCCAAGAAGTGTTTCGGGACGTGTCGTAGCAATGTTGATGTAACGGTCACTGTCCTTCATCTTATAACGGATATGCCAGAAATGTCCGGGCTGTTCTGAATACTCAACCTCCGCATCTGAAAGAGCGGTAGTGCAGCTTGGACACCAGTTTATGATTTTATTGCCCTTATAAATAAGTCCCTTGTTATAAAGGTTTACAAAAACCTCACGAACGGCTTTGGAGCAGCCTTCGTCCATTGTGAAACGCTCCCTCTCCCAGTCGCAGGAGCAGCCGAGCTTTTTAAGCTGATTTATAATGCGGTCACCGAATTTGTTTTTCCAGTCCCACACTCTTTCAAGGAACTTTTCCCTGCCTAAATCGTAGCGGGTAAGGCCCTCGTTAACACGAAGATTTTCCTCAACCTTTATCTGTGTTGCGATACCTGCGTGGTCCGTACCGGGAAGCCACAGTGCAGAATATCCCTGCATTCTCTTATAACGGATAAGAACGTCCTGCAGAGTTTCATCAAGGGCGTGTCCCATATGAAGCTGTCCCGTAACATTGGGAGGAGGAATTACAATTGTGTAAGGCTCCTTCTTGCTGTCAGGCTCAGCATGGAAATAACCGCCGTCAATCCATTTTTTATAAAGCTTGTCTTCAATTTCCGAAGGATTATAGGTTTTTTCAAGATTTTTCAATATATTTCATCCTTTCGATAATCTTATAATCACCATTCTATACCATTATTTGATTTTATCACATTACAAAAAATATGTCCACAGTTTTTTCCTTTTTAATAGGTTAAAATTGAAAAAATCATTAAAATTTGAATAAAAATATAAGGAGTGTCTATAATAAAGGCAGTATTCGTAGTGTGACAGGAGGAATTATATGCGAAAAAAGCGTATATATACAGTGTTTATTGCCGCAGTTATGCTTTTGGCGGTTTGTCTTAATGTATCGGCACTTTCAAAAAACGGGTCAAGAGGAGAAGAAGTACGTAAAATACAGACAAAGCTTAAAAACTGGGGCTATTATAACGGAAGTGTGGATGGAGTTTACGGATGGCAGACAGAAAATGCAGTACGAAGCTTCCAGAAAAAGAACGGTCTTAAAGCCTACGGTGTTGCGGGGGAGGCAACGCTTAATGCAATGGGCATTTTTTCTTCAAACACATCCTCCTCGTCGCAAAGCACTCCCAATAATGCTAACATAGAACTCCTTGCAAGGGTAATTAACGGTGAGGCACGTGGTGAGCCTTATGAGGGGCAGGTTGCAGTTGGCGCAGTAGTATTAAACCGTGTCGACCATCCCTCTTTCCCCAATTCAATCTCGGGCGTAGTGTATCAGAAGGGTGCTTTCACGGCAGTTGATGACGGACAGATAAATGCCGCAATGTATGCAAGCAGCCGCCGTGCCGCACGTGATGCACTTAATGGATGGGACCCGACAGGCGGTGCAATATATTACTATAATCCGCAGACGGCAACAAATCAGTGGATAAGAACAAGGGAGATTATATGTACTATAGGGCAGCACGTATTTTGCAATTAAATAAAAAGACTGAAAAACGGCACCGACCGCAAAACGCAAAGAAATAGTAAATAAATGCTTCTTTTATTTAGAAATGAAACAAATTTCTTTGATTGGCTAATGTAGAAATTCGTTTCTGCGAATTTCAGTTTTAAGCGTTTTGCTATCCACGAACTTCACCCTCGACGTACCCACGTACGCCTTCGGGCAAGCCCTGAAAGGGTTCAGTTCGTGAATTCTGCACCATTTTTGAGCCTTTTTATTGAGGGTGACTGAAAAACGGCACCGACCGCAAAACGCAAAGAAAAGTAGCAAAAAGAGAGAGACAAAAATGATTATATTTTTGTCTCTCTCTTTTGCCTGTGCTAATTTATTAAATATTCAAGAAGTACATCAATAAATGTTCTGCGAATACGAATAACTACTTTTTTTATTTCATTACACTCTTCGCAAAAGCATAAATCACTAGACATTACGCAGTCATACTTGGAATAATTTGTTTCGTTAATTTTATTGAAACATTCAAGACAAAATTCTGCCAAAATAATCACCTCCCATAAAACACGAACAATCGTTGGTATATCTAAAATTATAATTCAGTATACTACAATTGTCAAGAACAATTGTAGGTGATATTATGAGAGAAATTTTGTCAGAAAGACTTCGTTTATGCCGTCAGGATAAAGGGTATACACAGGTTCAGGTTGCGATATATTGCGACATTACGGAAAAAGCATATCAAAATTATGAATTGAAAATGCGTGAACCTAAACTTGAAATATTGATAAGAATAGCAGATTTATTTGATGTTTCGCTTGATTATCTTACAGGACGGACAGATGTAAAAAAATAACTCTATGCAAAGAAATTGCATAGAGTTATTTTTTTTAGTAACTGTTGTTTTAAAAAGGGGATTGTTAAGGGCTGGCACGGTGAGTGCCGCACGAGCGAAAGCCCTTATCTCGCAACGAAATATTTTCTTTAGAAACTTTTCGTTGCGAAAGGATGACCGTGTCATCCTTTGATTACAAGTCTATACCCTCCGTCGCCATAATTAAGACAACGGTTGACACGGGAAATAGTTGTTGTAGATGCGCCCGTTGCGGCAACTATTTCATTAAAGGTGGAGCCACCCATAAGCATCCTCGCAACCTCAAGACGCTGGGACATTGTTTCCAGCTCTTTTATTGTACATATATCTTCAAAAAACATTCTGCAATCTTCCTCGGTTTTCAAGGATAGAACTGCATCATAAAGTTTTTTAAAATCTGAACGTTTTTCCATTTTCACCATCGTCCTTTATTAGTTCTCGTTTAATTTCTGCAAAAAAGCACGTGTTTTTGCGCATTTGGGGTTGTCGATAACCTCCTCGGGAGTGCCGTCCTCAAGAACAACGCCGTCTGCCATAAATATAATACGGTCGGAGACATTGCGTGCAAAATCAATTTCGTGCGTTACGATAACCATTGTAACATCCTTTGATGCAAGGTCACGTATTACACGCAGAATTTCACCTGTAAGCTCGGGGTCAAGTGCACTTGTAGGCTCATCAAAGAAAAGAACCTTGGGATTAAGTGCAAGGGCACGTGCTATAGATACACGCTGCTGCTGACCGCCTGAAAGCTCGCACGGGTAGTTATTCATTCTGTCGGCAAGCCCCACACGTGTGAGAAGTGCTTTTGCCTCTTCCTCTATCTGTGCGTAAATTTCTTTTTTATTATGTTTGAAGTCAGGTCGTTCCTTTGCTAAAAGCTTGGGAGCGAGCATTACATTTTCAAGTGCGCTGTACTGCGGAAAAAGGTTAAAGGACTGAAAAACCAGACCGAAATGAAGCTGATTTTCCCTTATCTGTGCTGCAGTCAGCTTTTTTGTTGATGCACCGTCATAAATACATTTTCCGTCAACGTAAATCTCACCGCAATCAGCCTCCTCCAGAAAGTTTATGGAGCGGAGAAGCGTTGTTTTACCGCTTCCCGAGGAGCCTATAATTGAAAGCACCTGCCCTTTTTCCATAGAAAAGCTGACGCCCTTTAAAACCTCTGTTTTGCCAAAGCTTTTGCGAAGGTTTTTAATTTCAAGAATTTTCATAGATACACCTCACCCCTTGTAATAGTCGAGCTTCTTTTCTATGTAGCCGAAAATAAGTGTAAGTATTCCGCAAAATCCAAGATAGAATACACCCGAATAAAACAGAGGCCACAAAATATGCTCGCTGTTCATAAAACGCTTTGCATTCCACGTGATTTCATAAATCATAATAGTGTTAGCAAGCGAGGTGTCCTTTACAAGAGTAAGAAATTCATTACTCATCGGGGGGATAATGCGCTTTACAACCTGCATAAGAATGATTTTAAAGAAAATCTGTGACTTCTTAAGACCGAGCACTGCGCCTGCCTCATACTGTCCTTTGGGAATCCCCTCTATTCCTCCACGGAAAATCTCGGAAAAATAGCAGGCATAGTTAAGTACAAAGGCTATCATCACGGCAACAAAGGTATCCATACCGTCAATACCTAAAAGTCCCGGACCAAAGCCAAAAACAATAAGCTGCAGCATAAGGGGCGTTCCACGGATAACCCATATAAGGGTTTTTATGGGCCATTTTATAACCTTAATTTTGCTCATAGAGCCAAAGGATATAATAAGGCCGAGCGGAAGTGCCATCAGCAGTGTCAGCGCAAATATTTTAAATGTGGTTAAAAGCCCTTCTAAAAGACTAAGTGTTACTGTAATAAATATAGACATAGTAAATTTCCTATCCCCTAAAAAGAGGATGTAAAAAAGCAAATTTTTTACATCCTCTCAAAAGCTTTTTAAAAATTCTTAGAATGCAAGATTAAGCTCATACTTTTCAGCCAGAGCGGGAAGTGTGCCGTCCTCATTAAGCTCGTCAATGATTGCATTAACCTTCTCTGTAAGCTCGTCGCCCTTTCTGAAACCGATACCGTATTCTTCTGAAGTAAGCTCAAGTGAATATGTGAGAGCATCATAGCTTGTACCCTCTGCTGTCATTGATTTTGCCATTGTGATGTCGATAACGCACGCATCTGCCTGACCGCCCATTACTGCAAGAAGTGCATCCGTCTGTGCTGCTACGGGGCTGTATGCACCGTCAAGACCGTTATCCTTGATTGCAGCTTCGCCTGCACTGCCTGCCTCAGCCGCAAATTTAAGTCCCTTAAGACTTTCTGCATCAGCGTAGTTTTCGATAACATCCTTCTTCATAACAACAACCTGTGCGTTCTTAACATATGCCTTTGAAACGTCACAGTTCTTCTTAACCTCGTCAGAGATTGTCATACCGTTCCAGATACAGTCAATCTTCTTTGAATCGAGTGTAACAAACTTTGTATCCCAGTTGATTTCAACAAACTCAGGTGTAACGCCGAGCTTTTCACAAACAGCCTCTGCAAACTCTGTGTCAAAGCCTGTAAGCTTTCCGTCTTCCATATAGTTCATAGGCTCATAAATTGTGTAGCCGATAACTAATTTTTCTGCCTCTGTGTTTGCTGCAGGCTTCTTTTCACCGCAACCTGAAATAAGGGTAACTGCGAGCATAAGTGTAAGTACAAGTGCCAATAACTTTTTCATAATAATTAACTCCTTTTTATTTTGTTTTTTATGTGTGTTATTATATTACCACTCTAATGCGCTAAAGTCAAGAGGTTTTTGAAATATTTTTCTAATGTAAATTTGGGGCGGATAATATCCGCCACTACAGTTATCTTTTATAAAGTCTGTTAAGCTCTTTATAGTAACCTTTGTCAATGGAGAGAAGTGACTCTTCACTCAATCGGAAGCACCAGTTACCCTCCGCAACCCCCGGGTGATTCATACACGTATCACCGCCAAAGCCGCATAAATCCTGCACGGGAACAATCGTAAGAAGTGCGCCCGATTGCCACAGAGTGCGGATAATTGCACGTATAGAGGGGCTTTGCGCACCGCCAAAGCCCCAATCCCCCTCAAAATTACAGTAGGAGAGTGCATAGCGGCGGCTTTCCTCGCTGCTCTCCCACAGCCATCCGAGTATGGTGTTATTATCGTGTGTGCCGGTGTAGCCGACCGTTTTTTCGCTGTAATTATGGGGAAGGTGCGGTGTGTTGTCATCTGTTATAAATGCAAACTGCATAACACCCATCCCGGGAAAGCCTGTATTTTTTACAAGCTCACGCACGTCGTCATCAATATCTCCCAAATCCTCGGCGATAATTCTGTCGTCACCGTAAAGCTTGTTTACACGGTCAAAAAAGTCCATACCGGGTCCTTTTTCCCATTTGCCGCATACAGCACCCTCCTCTGCAGGGATTGACCAGTATGCAGAAAATGCACGGAAATGGTCTATACGTACCGCATCATACATCGAAAGTGCGTGTGCTATGCGCTCCATCCACAAGGAATACCCCTCTTTTTTAAGGGCATCCCAGTTATAGAGCGGATTACCCCATTTTTGCCCCTCGCTGCAAAAGTAATCGGGGGGAACGCCTGCACAGCGTTCAAGGTGCATATCCTTATCAAGTGAAAAAAGGTGTGGGTTTGCCCATACATCACTGCTGTCGTGCGAAAGGTATATAGGCATATCGCCAATGATTTTTACGCCTTTGGAATTAGCATATTTTAAAAGTGTGTGCCACTGACTGAAAAATTCATACTGCAAAAATATGTAAAAGGAAATTTCGTCTGAAAGCTCTGCCTTTGCCTTTTCCAAAGCGGTTTTTTTACGCAGCTTTATATCCTCATCCCATTCGAACCACGGGAAATGGGAATATTTTTCCTTAAGTGCGCAGAAAAGTGCGTAATCCTCTGCCCATTTATTTTTCTCGCAAAACTGAGTAATTTCTTTTTTTATACCATCATCTGTGCGAAGAAAGGCACGGTAGAAAATATCCATTCGTGTCTGATTGAGAAAATCGTACTGCACAGTATAGATATTATCTGATTTACAAAGCTCCACCTCCTCTTTTGTAAGGAGCTTTTTTTCATACAGAATTTCAGGGTCAATAAAAAGGTAATTACCTGCAAATGCACTTTTTCCGCTATATGGGGAATTATACTCATCACACGGGGAAAGGGGAAGTATCTGCCA
>JAFSBF010000039.1 GCA_017441965.1 Clostridia bacterium
GCTTTCGGATTCTCTCGGCGGCAAAGTTCAGCTTTATGCAAAGCGCGAGGACCTCAACCATTCGGGCGCTCATAAGCTCAACCACTGCATGGGTGAGGCTCTTCTTGCAAAATATATGGGTAAAAAGAAGGTTATCGCCGAAACGGGCGCAGGTCAGCACGGCGTTGCACTTGCAACAGCCGCCGCATATTTCGGCCTTGAATGCGATATCTATATGGGTTCGGTTGATATCAAAAAGCAGGCTCCCAACGTTGCAAGAATGAAGATTCTCGGCGCAAACGTTGTTGAGGTTACTCACGGTCTGCAAACTCTCAAAGAAGCCGTTGATGCCGCATTCGATGCATACAGCAAGGAATACAAGGATTCAATCTACTGCATCGGTTCGGTGCTGGGTCCTCATCCCTTCCCTATGATGGTCCGTGATTTCCAGAGCGTTGTAGGTATTGAGGCAAGAGACCAGTTTATTGAAATGACGGGTCATCTTCCCAGCGCAATCGTTGCCTGTGTAGGCGGCGGCTCAAATGCAGCAGGCCTTTTTGCAGGATTCCTTAACGATCCCGTTGATATTTACGGCATCGAGCCTCTGGGCAGAGGCCCCAAGCTGGGCGACCACGCCGCAAGCCTTAAATACGGCACAGAAGGCATTATGCACGGCTTCAACAGCATTATGCTTAAAGATGAAAACGGCGAGCCTGCTCCCGTTTATTCGGTAGCAAGCGGTCTTGACTACCCCTCATCAGGTCCCGAGCACGCATTCCTTCAGGAAATCGGCAGAGTTAAATATGATGTTATCGACGATGAAGAAACAATCGATGCATTCTATAAGCTTTCCCGTCTTGAAGGCATTATCCCCGCAATCGAAAGCTCACACGCCGTTGCATTCGGTATGAAGCTTGCAAAGACAATGGATCACGGCTCTATCCTTATCAATCTTTCAGGCAGAGGCGATAAGGATATGGACTATGTAATTGAAAACTACGGGATAAGATAAAAATTCTTCCTGTCTGCGAATGCGGTAACGTTCCGGGAATCGCAGTATTCAAGCTTTGAAATTAATATTTGTTGCAAAAAGCCGTCCGAGCAATCGGACGGCTTGATGTTTATTCATAATCCTCAATAAAATACGCATTGGTATTAGCCTTTTTACCGGAGGGTCCTGTGACCTCAATGCGGAAATACACGTCCTCATCCTCCAGTAAAAAGTCTGCCTGAGTTACGTACTCACCGGCAGGTGCGTGTAATGCTTTCGAGCGTCTGCCGGCAGTGGAAAGTGCTATACGTTGAGCCGGTGAACACTCAATATGCACCACGCCGTCCTCTAATGTCAATTCAAAAATCCTCGGCTCACGGGTACAATAAAACGAACCGTTCTGCATAGCGTTTATAACGGACTCATAGCTGAGCGTATCACAAAGAAAAACAGTTTTTCCTCCGAAGCTGTCACAGCGGACATCTCTGAATGGGAACTCGTTATGATTATCGTCAGCCATCGTACAGAAAAGGCGTTTGCCGCTACGGAGCATTTCATCGTAGACCTGCTCCTGTCCATCATCTCCGCCTTCAACAAAAACAGAATTGTTATAAATTTCAACAATACTGCAACCCTCTAAGTTGCGGTAATCATCAAGACACTGCATTGACCAGTACGGATGATTATATGCAACGATAAAGCCCAATTCTTTAAGCTTTTGTATGTATCCGTTTACCGCCTGCATATCTCTGTAATCAGGTGTTGCGGGAAGTGCAACTTCCTTATCGCCGTTTATGTTAAATGCGTTAAGGTGGTAGCACCTGCGGAACTGACTGCTATTAACAAAATTGTAACTGATGTATGCCTCAAATGAATTAATGGCAACAAAATCCTCTGTGCAGAAATCGCTGTGATCAAAGTAATTATCGTGATCTGAAAATGCAACTATGCTGTATCCCTGTGCCTTGTATGCATCCCGTATTTCCTCAGGTGTTCTTCTGCCGTCAGACAGAGTAGTGTGACAATGCAGATTTGCAATATATTGTTTTTTCTCTTTCGGAAGAAGTAAATGCTTCATAAGTATTCTCCTTTTATGGTTTTTCTTGCAGTAACATACTCGCTGTACGAAAACGATTACTTTCTATCAGTATAGCATTAATCAAACCCACAAACAATACATTATATTTCATTTAATTTATTTCTTTGAGAAACACGCAA
>JAFSBF010000040.1 GCA_017441965.1 Clostridia bacterium
TCTTCCAACCTGAATTACAATATCAAGAAGCTTTGTTTCCTTTATTTCGGGCGGATATTTGTACGCAACTGCCCATTTGGGGCATTTTGCAGTAGAGCCAAGCCGCTCTCTCTGCGAGAGGGAATTGACCTTTATAACTGCACCGTCAATATCAAATCCAAGTTTTGGGCGCATATCACCGATTTTCTGAACCTCATCAAAGGCTTTTTCAATGCTGTCACATACGGGGGTGTCGGGAATTGTCTTAAATCCTAATTGCGCAAGATAGGAAAGCCCTTCTTTATGAGTTTTTATTTCTTTTCCCTCAATTTGCTGAATATTAAAAACGTATATATCAAGCTTTCTTTGCGCTACAATTGAGCTGTCAAGCTGACGAAGCGAGCCTGCCGCCGCATTTCTCGGATTTTTAAAGGGCTTTTGGTCACGCTCCTCCTGAATTTCGTTAAGACGGATAAAGCTTGAGTGAGGCATAAAGACTTCACCTCTTACCTCAAGATATTTAATATTTTCAGTAAGCCTGAGCGGAATATTTCTTATTGTTTTAAGGTTTTCCGTTACATCATCACCCACTGTTCCGTCACCACGTGTAGACCCCCTGAAAAAATAACCGTCACGGTATTCAAGCGAAACACTCAGTCCGTCAATCTTCATTTCTGTTATATACTCGACCTTTTCTCCAAGTGAGATTTCTGTCTTTTCTCCAAAATCAATTACACTTTCCCTGTCAAACACATCATTAAGGCTCTGCATCTGCACACTGTGCACAACCTCGCTAAAGCCGTCAAGGATTTTTCCGCCAATTCGCTGTGTAGGAGAATCGGGCGTAATAAGCTCGGGATTTTCCTCCTCCATTTTTTTGAGCTTACTCATCAGTGCATCATATTCAAAATCACTTATTTCAGGCTCGTCCATCGTATAATAAAGATTACTATGATAATTTATAAGTTCACGCAGTTTCTCAATATCCATATAACACCTCAATAATAGCACTTCAAAAACACAGGGGATTGTTTTTACAATCCCCTGCTATTCTTAACCATTCCACTTTGTATTATCCGAGAAAACAACCTCGTTTACCTTAAGATTTTTAATGCTTGCAGCAACGTCACCCTTTGTTATAATCCAGGCAACTCTCTTTTTCTCACAAGGGGTCATCTGCAGATTGTTTACAAAATATGAACCTGAATTTGTTTCAACAATATTTCCGTCTTTATCGCAAATATCAAAGTTTATTTTAAATGAGCTAATTCTGCTGTTACTTACGTTTCTGTACTCAAATACAATCAGTGATTTTCCGTCTTTTTCGCTGAACCAGTAATTTATGAAGCCGAGCGGAGATTTTGCCGCCTCTCTCCACGTGTCTGTAACCATAGAACGCAGGTAATACAGCATTGACACATATTCAGACTGCGTATTTTCTATTTTATCAAGTGCATCCTGAACCATATTGAATGCAAGCTCATATTTCTTTTCCTCAAGAAGCTTTGTTGCACCGACTACATCTGCACCGTTACCAAATGCAGCATATGCATAAACAGCCTCGTCATATGCACTGTACCAACCCTGAGCCTTATAACTTTCTGCAGATGCTGCAGGAATACTCTTCGTAGAGCCATCGTAGTAATATACAGTTATGTATTCACCATCAGGCTTTACCTTCGTCCATCCTGCAAGCTCATACTTTGAAACTTCGCTGAGCTTAACTTCCTTTGCAACACCGTTTGCATCGTACATTGTCACTGTTTCATTTTCCGTAACGGCACTTCCAGCCTCGACCCAACCGAGTGCCTTGTACATATCAAGCTGATATGCAGGTGCCTTTATAATAGTACCGTCTGTGTATTTTATTGCAACAAGATTATTTTCTGATGAATTTTCCTGTGTATCAGACTTTGGTTCTTCAGTGTTTACATTTTCATCCTTTTGGGCAGTATCAGAAGAAGTCTGCTCACCTTCTAAAAACCAACCGACATTCTTATGCGCCTCCACCTGATCTGCACGCACAACTATACTGCGGCCGTCTGCACTGTACATTGTAACAGGTTTTTCCAAAAACCAACCCATACCCTCTGCAGTATAAACTGCAATCTGGCTTTCATCAACATAAAGAGTTCTGCCATCAAGGGAATAAAGCTGTGTTTTTTCAGCAAAAACACCCGTTGCCATAAGAAGAGATGCCGATAAGCAAACTAAAACCTTAAAAGTTTTTTTCATATAAATCTCCATTGCCTTTCTTAATATTATAAATATGTTTTTCTTAATTCAATTATAACGCAAATAATTTCCAAGGTCAACTATTATTTATTTTTTATTTTACCACTTTTCGTATCATTGACATTAGATATATTTTATACTATAATATATCTTAGATATATTAATATAGGAGATACTATGTATACGCTTGTTGAAATTTTCGATGCAAAACAATATGAAAATATTCTCTCGCCCATAATACTTGATAATATTTCCAAGGTTATCTACGTCGGTACAAGAGAGGTAATGACACCTCAGAAAATAAAAAACCTCAAAAGCTTTTACAGACGCAGAAAAAGTAATCTTCCGCTCGAGTTTTTGTATGTTGAGAGGGATAATGCAAACTCCGTAAAAAGCAGACTTACACAGCTTGTCAAAAATAATCAGGACTGTATTTTTGATGTTACGGGCGGTGAGGACGTAATTTTAGCGGTTGTGGGAATAATTTCACAGCAGTTTAATATTCCAATAATAAGAGTTGATGCAAGGGATGCAAGCATTGTGCAGCTTCACGCAGATGCTACCTCTCTCAGGGCATTAAAGCCAAAAATTTCTCTTGCTGATGCAATAACACTTCAGGGCGGAAAGATTTTGCGCAATGATACAATCTATGATTTTACTAAAGACGATATTTATGCTCTATCTCAAATGTTTTCAGTAAATGCACTCGATTGCGAGGCATACAGCGCATTTTGCAATGCCGTAGCTGAATGTATCAGTCAAAACGGAAAGAAAATCATTATAAACAAAAATGATTTTGCAATAAAACTTAAACGTACTGCCAAAGATATTAATGCAGTTTTTAATGAGCTTTGTAAGAGAAATCTTATTGAAAAAGAAAGTGATACAGCACAAAGAATTGTGTATCGTATTTGCTACGGTCTTGTTGCAAAGCTTATACTCAAAGCAGGCAATGCACTTGAATACTACACTGCATATGCCGCTTCCTCGCTTTCCGAGCCTGTATATGATATAAAAACAGGTGTCAGCATTGAATGGAATGACAATAACACTTTTTCTGATACGCAAAACGAAATTGACGTTATGGCAATCTCAAATCTGCATCCGCTTTTTATATCGTGCAAAAACGGCGAAGTAAAAAAAGATGCCTTGTATGAGCTTGATGCCGTTTCCCGTGCACTTGGCGGTGCATATTCAAAAAAAGTTCTTGTTTGCACCTATATTTCAAAAAACGCCTCCGCAAGGGAGCATTTTATAAAACGTGCACACGATATGAATATTTCTTTAGTGTATGACGTGCACACTCTTAGCTTTGAAAAATTCACATATTATCTTAATAAGGCTTTGAAATAGCCTTAAATTTTTAAAAAAGGACATTTTATTTATGAAAAGATTTTTATCATTTATCTGCATATTCTTACTTATTGCAAGCACTTCTGCCACTGCATTTGCATCTATTTTACCTTCCCCTATGCGTATTCTTTCACCGCCCGTATGGATGGCACCCGATGCATTGATTGACAATGAAAACATTCCTGTTGCAAGCGGTACTGCTATGAAGAGTATGCAGGAGATGTACACATTGGAGCAGATTGCAGGCGGTCAGAAATTCACAAACCTCGTCGACGGATATTCTGTCAGAATACCCTATGATATGAAGGTTGATATGTCGCAATCCTCAATATGCGCAACACTTGAGGACAGCTACAGAAAAATACGTATTTTTAAAGAAGTTTTTGACACAGACAGCGAGCGCCTTTCATACCTAAAATATTCAAACAGATTTACAGAAAACACTGCAGACCATAAAATTATAAAACAGGAAAGCTATAGCGTAGGGAATTATGAATACCATATTCTTGAATGGTCACGAAAAAAGCTTTCACGCATAAAAAATGACAAAAATTATTACGCCTGCGTAGATGTTTGCATCGGGGCAAGGGTTTACACGTTTTTCTTTGCATCTTCCTCGCAGCTTTTTGCAAATAACGGTTATATGGATATTGTAAGCTCTCTTACAACCTTTGACCCTGTTATAGCACAGACCAACGCATATAACTCAGGCTACAAAAAAAGCAGCGTTGCAAGGCTTAACCCCACTGCAAAGGCAACATACGAAAAACTGTTTGCAGATGATGCAACATTTAAAATGGGAATGTTCCCACCCGATAAATACGGCGGAATTCAAAGAATGGAAGAGTTTGAAGAGAAGCTTGGATATAAGTTTTGTGCATTTCTTACCTATACCGAATTCACCGACAAGGCAGGTTTAAACGCAGTCAACTACCTTGAAAAAATAAACACTTACATTAAAAAAGTTGAGGGCAGCTTCAAATACGCTCAAAAAAGCGGAAAAGCGCTCGAACTTACACTTCAGGTTCCTCTTTCAAGAAAAACAGATAAAAATATGATTTATGAAATTTTAGACGGAGAATATGACCAATTCATAAACGCATATACAAAGCTCGTTGCAAGTTATCCTTATGTTACGGTTCTCTTCAGACCGTTTAACGAGATGAACGGTGACTGGTGTAATTACAGTGCATTCCATACATCCCGTGACCCGCAGCTTTATGTAGAGCTTTACAGATATCTCTACGATAAATTTAAAGCCGCAGGCTGCAATAACACCATATGGATATGGAACCCTAATGAAATAAGCTTCCCCAATTACAAATGGAACAGCGAATTTCTGTACTACCCGGGTGACGAATACGTTGATGTATACGGAATTACAGGTTATAATACGGGAACTTATTACGAGGGTGAAAGCTGGAGAAGCTTTGATGAAATCTATGCCCCTGTTTATGAAAGAGCGCTTTTAATCAATGAAAAGCCTATGATGATAACGGAGTTCTCCTGTTCTTCTGTAGGCGGTGACAAGGTTAAATGGATTGAGGATATGTTCCTCTCTCTTCCCAAATATGATAAAATTAAGGTTGGAATATGGTGGCACGCAGCAGATTATAACGGTGAATTTATTGCCCGTCCGTATTTTATGGATACACCCGATGGTACTATGAGCGTGTTTGACAAATATCTTAATTAGGAGGTTTTTGTATGGCATTATTCTGGACAATTTTAGTAATAGCCCTTATATGCTTAGAGGCGGCAACGGTACAATTTGTATCAATATGGTTTGCAGGCGGTGCTTTTGCAGCGTTAATTGCGGCAATGTCCGGTGCAGGTATATGGTTGCAGACGATTATTTTCGTAATTGTTTCAACACTTCTTCTGATTTTCACACGTAAATTAATACGTAGGCTAAAGGCGAAGGAACCCCTCAAAACGAATACCGATGCACTTATAGGGCAAAACGGCACTGTACTTGAATTAATATCAAACATTAATTCAAGCGGTAGTGTTAAGGTGGGTGCAATGGTATGGAGTGCACGCAGTGAAAAAGGTGAAGACATTCCCGCAGGCACAACTGTAACAGTAAAGAAAATTGACGGAGTTAAATTAATTGTTGATATTAAAAAGGAGGATTAATTTATGGAATTTATTTTAACTATTATTGTGATTTTGTTGGTTCTGGTAATATCCAACATAAAAATTGTACCTCAGGCATATGCATATGTAATTGAGCGTTTTGGCGGTTACAGTGAAACCTGGTCAGTTGGACTTCATATCAAAATTCCTTTTATTGACCGCATTTCAAAAAGGGTAAATCTTAAAGAACAGGTTGTGGACTTTCCTCCCCAGCCGGTTATTACAAAGGATAACGTATCAATGCAGATTGATACTGTAGTTTATTTCCAGATTACAGACCCCAAGCTTTATACCTACGGTGTAGAACGCCCAATGATGGCTATTGAAAACCTTACTGCTACAACACTTCGAAACATTATCGGTGACCTCGACCTTGACGGAACTCTTACCTCACGCGATACAGTTAACACAAAAATGCGTGCTATCCTTGACGAGGCTACAGACCCATGGGGTATTAAAATTAACCGTGTGGAGCTTAAGAACATCATTCCGCCTAAGGAAATTCAGAACGCAATGGAAAAGCAGATGAAGGCAGAGCGTGAAAGAAGAGAGTCAATTCTGCGTGCAGAGGGTGAAAAGAAATCTGCAATTCTTATGGCAGAGGGTGAAAAGGAGTCTGCAATCCTTCGTGCAGAGGCTAAAAAGCAGTCCGCAATCCGTGAAGCCGAGGGTGAAGCTGAAGCAATTATTGCTGTGCAGACAGCTATTGCAGAGGGTATCCGCAAAATCAATGAGGCTAATCCCTCAAAGGCATATATTGCTATTAAATCACTTGAAAGCATGGAAAAGGTTGCAGACGGTCAGGCAACAAAAATTATTATTCCGTCAGAAATGCAATCTATCGCAGGACTTGCCGCTTCTTGCAAAGAAATCCTTGATAAATAACTTTAGAACAAAATTGACTTCGTCAATTAAATGTTCGCTTCGCTCACCTTTTTATAAGGTAAATTTTGTTGTTACAAGCAATTGCTGACGCAATTTTCTATGTAATTAAAAACCGCTTCGCTGTTCATAGCGAAGCGGTTTCTTTATCTGATACTATTCATCCTCACCGCAGCAATCACAATCTTTGTTATCACCGCTCAGGCATCCTTCCACGGGCGGGAAAAATTCATCTACTGGGAAATTAATGTTTGCAAAAATTTCGCACGGGTCATCGGGAGAATTTGTCACGCACTCTTTTTCAGGGATACAGAAATCATATGCAGGGATAAGAAGCTGAACATTTCTCTCAAGCTTAATAATTGTGAAAAGCCCAAGCGATACATATACTCTGCGCTGATTGTCACGTGCATTTACAAATCTGTCCTCGAACACTCTTGAAACGCAATCAGGAATGTTGCATACGTCAATATCGTCATCACCATAATGACAGCACTTATCGCCTGCATCAGAGATTTTTGCACCTAAACATATCGGGTCGAGAGTTTCTATACCGGACTACAAAATGTCATAAATCACTTCCATATAATTTTTACTTCACCTGTATAATTAACAGTTATAACGTCTATTACTTTCTTCATAGCTACGTTTGAATAATCCCCTGCTAATACTTCTTTTATATACGAATATAGCTTATCAGCAGTTAGAGGTTCTTCCTCAATATGATTGTTGATATTAAGAAGCTTACTTTGGCATTTATCAAGCTCTTTATCAATCTCCTCAGTTTGTTTTTTAAGAGCAGAAATATCAATTATTTCGTTTAGGTACATCTCCATAAACTTTTTCTTTTTTACCTCAAGCTTTGATATTTCCTTTTCAATTTCGTCAGTGCTCACAGTTTTTCTTACCTGCGCACGCTTTGCTGCCTCGTAATTTTTGATAAACTGCTCCTTATCCTCAATAATCTCATACAAATGCTCAGTAATTGCAGTTAATAACTCTTCTTCCTTAATTTTAGTTAAA
>JAFSBF010000041.1 GCA_017441965.1 Clostridia bacterium
GCCTGATTATCTTACAGAGGAATATTTTAATATGTTTCGTTTTGCATACGAATATGCGGCAGATAAAGGTATGGAGCTTTGGCTCTATGATGAGGGTGGCTGGCCAAGCGGAAGTGCCTGCGGACGTGTTATAAAGGAAAATCCCGCACTTATCAGCAAACGCCTTGCCGTGCGGGAGGTTTCTTCACCCTATACTCCATCAGAGGATGCAATTGCGGCTTTCTGCGGAAATAAGCGTGTTTTTGAAGGTTTTTCTTCTGAGGATACAATTACTGAATACTATATGGAGCCGAAGTCGGGTACATATCCAAACATTTCAGATGCGAGGACTACCGATGCATTTTTACGTATTACGCACGATGAGTATAAAAAGCATATCGGGCATATGTTCGGAAAAAGCATCAGTGCAGTTTTTACGGATGAGCCGGTAACGGAGCGCACTGGTTGGTGCGACGGTTTTCCTGAAAAATTTTCAGAGCGTTACGGGTATGATATGCTCGATTATCTTCCCGTGATTTTTAAGGAGCCTGATGAAGAAGTAACAGAAGATGAAAAACAGATAAGAATTGATTACCTTGACCTTCTGGCGGAGGTTTTTGCAGAGAACTTTTTCCTTAAATGCCGCAATTGGTGTAACGAAAATAATATGCTTTTTACAGGACATCTTGACGATGAGGATGTTACCTACAGTAAAAAGCAGCGTTTTTATAATATTTTAAGACAGATGCGCTGTTTTGATATGCCGGGTATAGACGTTATATGGCGGCAGATTTTCCCCGGAAAGAAAAACCACTTCTTCCCCCGATTTGCCTCATCTGCGGCAAATCAAACGGGAAACCCGTATACAATATCGGAGTCTTTTGCAGTATATGGCGCAGGTCTTACATATAATGAAATGCGCTATATAGTAAATTATCAGATAATGCGTGGGATTAATACTTTTAATTTTAATTCTGTATCATTTTCTTATGACGGACTTGGCAGAAAAAATGCGCGCCCCTGCTTTATGCCGCTTCTTCCCACATGGCGGCACTATGCCCATTTTAATGTATACACCGCACGAATGAGCTATCTGGCAAGTTTAGGCACGCCTGCTGTAACGTACGCAGTATATCTGCCGCACCATAGCTTATGGTCAGGCGGCAAAGAGGCCATTAATGCCGCAGACGGCTTTGAAAGCATTGTATTTGAGCTTGAAAAACGGCACTGCCCCATTGATATAATTGATGATGACTTCCTGCAGACCGCTCTGCTTAATAAAAACACCCTTTGCACAGGAACGGCAGCATATTCGGGCATCGTTATGCAAAAAGGCGTAAAAATTCCGCCCTTATCGCAGAAAAAGCTTGACGAATTCAAAAAAGCAGGCGGAAAAATTATTTTTGAAGATGCTCTTCATCTTGCAGAAAGCGTAGCAGATATTTCAAGCGATAATATATCTGTATTTAAACGTAATCTTGATGGCGCAACGCTCTTTATTCTCTGTAATGAGGGTGTTTCAAAAGAAACTTTCTCCGTTTCATTTAAAGAAGATGGAAACATTTATGAAATTTCTGCCCTGACGGGAGAGTTTTTTGTGCCTGACCTTTCAGATATACACCTTGAAAGCGGAGAAGCGGCAGCATTTCTTATCACAGATGAAAAATACAGTGCAAAACCGCACAAAAAGCATACAAACGGAGCTATGGTAATTGAGCGCTTTTTGGTAAAGCGAACATCTTCTTTTGTTATCGGTGAGGAAACACTTGAAAAGCACACATTTAACGAAAGTTTTAAGGAAACCTCCCCCCTGCCCTGGGATGCACTTTTCGGTGATGATTTTTCAGGCGAGGTTACATATAAAATCGAATTCGGGTTTGACACTGTTCCCGAAAGTATTGAAATTGACCTTGGAAACGTTAATTATTCGTGCGACCTTACACTTAACGGGAAACCGCTCGGCACACTGTTTGCACCGCCCTACACCGTTTTTGTTGAGGGAGATATTATAAAAAAGAATAACGTGCTGACAATAACTGTTGCAAATACGCACGCAAATCAGTATGTTTTCACAAAAGCCTTTGACAATATTCCCGAAGAAGCAATGGGACCCTATCATCCTATTGCCAGACAGTTTGAGAGCGAAAGCTTGAAAAGCGGTATTTTAAATCCGATAACAATTCGCTTTTAAGGAGTGGTTTTTTATGCATATAAAAGATAAGCTTTTTATGGAGCGTTACGCACTCAAGGAAAACGGTGCAATAACGATAGTTGCCTTTGGCGACAGTGTAACGCACGGTGCACTCTCCGGCGGTGAAATAAATCACGAAACGGTATACCACAACCGTCTTAAAAAGAAGCTTAATAC
>JAFSBF010000042.1 GCA_017441965.1 Clostridia bacterium
TTATGGAAAAGTATGATATAGCTGATGCAGACACACAAAAACTTGAAAGGATGATAAAAACGGATATGAATAAGACAGACAATTTAAATCAGAGGAACACAGAACTTATAAAAAGGCTTATCGCAGAAAATACATATCTGAAGAGAAACCGTGAAGCTGAAATTCGGGCAATGCGCGAGAGAGCGCAGGCACAGAAGCTCAGAGCGCAGGTAGAGGAAACGAAAAAGACCTACAATGATTTTGATTTGGAAAAGGAGATTAAAAATCCTGAATTTGCCAGACTTCTCAGTGTAGGTGTAAGTGTAAAGAATGCCTATGAGGTTACAAACATTGACAAAATCTTAGACAAAAAGGGTCGTGATGCCCAGAGAGAGGTTGTAAACTCAATACGCGCAAAGGGAGTAAGACCCGTTGAAAACGGAAGTAGTCCGACAAGCGGTGTTATTTTGTCCAGCGATATTTCAAAGCTTACAAAAAAGCAGCGCGCAGAGCTTGCAAAAAGAGCGGCAAAAGGCGAAATGATTGAATTTTGAGGAAACCTCAGAATAATGTGAAATGCGAAATTCGAAATGCGAAATGATGGTGGATTTTTTGCAAGGCAAAAAATCTTCATAAACTTCGAACTTCGAACTTTACATTTCGAACTAAAAAACGAACGGAGTGAGTAAAATTTATGTTTAATTTTAATTTGCAGCTTTTTGCTGCAGGAGATGCTGTTAACACAACAGCAGGCATTGCAAATGCAAACACAGGGAATGTCACCCCCTATGGTGAAACAGGCGGTCTTTCAAATGAGATGAAGACCTACTATTCGGATTATCTGATTGATATGGCAGAGCCTAAGCTCGTACACGATCAGTTTGGTCAGAAGTGTCCTATTCCCAAGGGAAATGGAAAAACGATTGAATTCAGAAAGTACGACCCCCTTCCCAAGATGACACAACCCCTTACAGAGGGTGTTACACCGAGCGGTCAGAAGCTCGATATGGGTGTTGTAAGTGCAGAGGTTAAGCAGTACGGCGGATTTATTGAGCTTTCAGATATCCTGATGCTGACTGCAATCGATAATAACCTCGTTCAGGCAACAAAGCTTCTGGGCGGTCAGGCAGGAAGAACACTTGACACAATTACGCGTGAGGTGCTCTCCGGCGGTACAAACGTGCAGTTTGCAGAAGGTCAGGTATCTTCAAGAAACAGACTTGTCGGAGGAAAGGACAGCGGCAATCATTATCTGAGTGTTGACGCAGTAAGAAGAGCAGTACGCTATCTTAAAAAGATGAATGCCGAAACAATTAACGGCAGCTTTGTGGGCATTATCCACCCTGATACTGCATATGACCTTATGAGCGACCCCAAGTGGGTAAACGTAAAGACATATTCTGACCCGGAGGGTATTTATCAGGGCGAAATCGGTAAAATCGAAAACGTAAGATTTGTTGAGTCAAGTGAGGCAAAGATTTTCCACGCGGAGGATTTGTGTGCAGAGTCAAGAACTCTTACCGCTGAAAACTACACCGTCCTTGATGCAGAGGAAAACGCAGCGGCAAATTGCGGCAGTGGCTCACTTTATAAGCTTGCTGTAGGCGAAACCATTACAGAGGAAGATGGCGCAAGACTTGTCGGCGCAACAATTCAGATTAATTGCAGCAATCAGTATGAAAGCGCAAAGGTATGCGGAATTAATCCTGATGGCAGTGTGCTCTATCTTGAAGCACCTCTCATGATTGCGCCCTCTTCAGGGGATTTCATTTACCCCGGTGAGGCAGGTTTTGAGGGCTGCGATGTGTATTCCACACTTATTATAGGTGACAATGCATATGGTACAACAGAGCTTTCGGGCGGCGGTCTTACCCATATTATAAAGCAGCTCGGCTCTGCCGGAACTGCCGACCCTCTTAATCAGAGAGCGACAGCGGGATGGAAAGCCACTAAGGCTGCAGTAAGACTTGTTGAGCCTTATATGATAAGAATTGAAACAGCAAGCACTTTCGGAAACTAAAAAAGTAGCCCCCAGGGGATGTAAAAAAAGTCCAGACCGTAAAAAGGCGATAAAGATACGAAATTCAGGTGGTTTATAATTTATAAAACATCTGAATTCGGTAGAAAAATCTCATTTTATTCGATTTTTCGTAGTTTATAAGCCTTTTTACTACGAACAAACTTCGCCTCTCGACGTACCCACGTACGCCTTCGGGTAACCCAAAGCTTACGCTTTGGCTCAGTTTGTCCATTCTGAAGCATTTTTTTCTATCCCCTGAAATGGGGTGTAAAAAGAGGAGGATAAAATATTATGGCAACAAATAAGAAAGCAGTGACAAATGAAACTGTAAAAAGAAATGATGAAAACACATTGGTTGAAATTGAACTTTTCCGTGATAACAAGGATTACAAGGACAATGTGTTTGTAGCAGTGAACGGTGAAAGCTGTGTTATTGCAAGAGGCAGAAAGGTGAAAATCAAAAAGAAGTTTGCAGACGTTATTGAAAACTCAATGCGTCAGGATATAAAGACTGCCAGACTTATGGATAACAAGTCAGATGAATTTTTGCGTGATGCTGCCTTGAGAAACATTTAAAGGGGGAAGCTTTTATGGCAAGTTTTAACCTTGGCAGAATAAAAGGCGATATGGGACCCAAGGGCGATACAGGCGCAAAAGGTGATACAGGTGCAAAAGGTGATAAAGGCGATAAAGGTGAAAAGGGCGAACGTGGTACAGATGGAATGACACCAATTTTTGCCGTGGACAGGGTAGAGACACTCCCCTCTTTTCAGGAGGCATATGTAGAGGTAAATACAGACGATGCCGCAAATCCTAAGCTATCCTTTTATATACCAAGGGGCAAAGACGGCAAAGACGGCGCAGGTGATATGCTGAGCGCAGTATATGATACAGAGGGGAAAAATCAGGATTTTTTCCTTTATGCGCAGCAGCTTTTTGAAAAATGTGTAAAAACAGATGGTGGAAATCTTGCGGGGATTCTTACCGCATATGAATCATCCCCCGATAAAAGATGCCTTAGAAATGTAACTGTGGCAGATACTTTGCCCGAAGATGCAGCGCAGGGAGATTTGTGTATCAAAATTAATCAAAAAAGCTCCAAGACACTTGGTGAGTGCGGTGCAGGAAGCATCCTTTTGGTTACAGAGGGTGATGAAACGGTAGAATACCTTGTAGCGGGAAAGGACATTCCCGTAGCGGGGGGCGTGACACTTGTGCGCAGATATTTGCCAAATTACCAGATTTGTTATGATAGCCTTATGAAAAGCCGTTATTTGTTGTCAAATGCGGATATTCTTCTTGAAAACACATACAGACCTCTGTTTTCGCCCGCTGTCCAAAAAAATATGATGACAGTACCCATTGATACTTATGTAAAAAGGCACTGTTTCTTACTTTCACACACAGAAATAAGTCAGTTGGAGTATTTTATAAATAACGGACGTACGGCAACAAATAATCCTTCGGGAAGTCCGCTGACGTATCTTACGCGGACAATAGGAAGTAATTCAACAGTTTATGCAGTAAATTATGAAGGACTTTATACGACACTATCCCAGGGGACAATGAGCTATTTTCGTCCTGCATTTGTATTGCCAAGCGAAATGGCAGTTGAAAATACAGAATATAACGGACAGCCGGCGCTCAAAATTCCTGAAGAAAATGCAGGTATATTTGTGTTTGACGGTGCTGCGTGGAAGGAGTGCATATAGTATGGCAACAATAAACTCAGCAATACAATCAGCAATGAGACTTCACCCTGACAGTATTGACGATGCCACAAAATGCCGATGGATAAGCGAGCTTGACGGAAAAATTATGCGCGAGACTATGCACCGTAATGACTTTGCAGGGTATGAATTTCCCCGAGACGGGGATAAAAAGCTATTGGCAGATAGCCCATACGATAATATTTACGAGCTTTATATAATTGCGATGGGCGATTTTTTCAGCGGAGAGCTTGCTGCCTATAATGCCTCTGCAGTCCTGTTTGAACAGGCATATTCAGAGTTTCGGAAAAATTATCTCAGAAACAATATGCCACCACAGAAAAGGCTTGAAATTTAGGGGGGTGAATTTATGAGGCTTCCTGTATTTCGGGGAGAAAAACGCTACAGACGCCATATGGTAACCTTTGGCGGACTAAACCTTATGCAAAGCTTTTCCGATGGTGAGATGCGCGATTGCAGCGGCATATCGCATATAAGCTTCCCTGCGCTGACCCAACGGCAGAAAAGTGCGAGCCTCTTTCCGTGCGAAAAACCCTCGGCACTGATTTTTGCGGGAAAAGAGTGTATTGCTGCCAGCGGTGCACTATACTACGACCGCAAGAAGGTCGGGGAGCTTTCGGAAGGAACGGACAAGCAGCTTGCATATATGGGGAGTAAGGTGCTTGTCTTTCCCGACAAGGTCTACTACGATGTTAAGGAGAAAAAATTCGGCTCTCTTCAGGCAGAGTGCGTCATAAGCGGTGTGGAGGTAAGCTTTACCCAAAATGCAATAACTGTTCCGTCTGCAAATTATGTGACAACCTCAAAGGTTGAGCAGCATACATTTTCCCAAAATGAGCTTCTCACAACATATACCTCCGTAACGCAGCAGAGCGATAAGTTTATATTCAGCGGATTTAAGTTTAAAAAACCCGGGGAGCTTCTGGTAGATACAATCCTTTGCGAAAAATGTGCCGCAAACCAATACCGCACAGTAATGAGTATAGAAGAGAGCGCAGATTTAAAAAGCTATACTGTAACAAGCAAGCTGATAACGCTCGAAAATAGTATGAAGAATATTTTTTCGGAATTTCGGGCAAACGATGTTGTTGAAATATCAGGATGCCAAGCAAATGCAAATAATAAGACGGCAACAATTGAGGAAAGGGGCTTAGCAACGCTGACCTTTGCGGAGGGAACATTCAGCGAAGCAAAGGAAACGGCGGATATTACTATTAAGAGGAAAATCCCTGATTTTACCTCTGTATGCAGCTACGAAAACAGATTGTGGGGCTGCGAGGGTAACACAATCTATGCCTCGGCACTGGGTGACCCGTTTAATTTTTTCCGTTACAGACAGCTTTCAACAGACAGCTTCAGCGTAGAATCAAGCACCAGCGGAGATTTTACAGCGTGCGTTACATACGGAAACTGCTGCCTGTTTTTTAAGGAAAATGCCTGCTACAAGCTTTACGGAAACCGCCCTGCCAATTTTCAGCTTACGGAAAGCTTTGGCAGCGGACTTGCAAAAACAGAAAGAAGAAGCATCGCAAGTGTCAACGGAAAAATCCTCTATAACGGAAACGGCGGTGTGTTTGTATTTTACGGCGGTATACCGCAGTGCGTTTCACAAAAAATTGAGGGTATTACGCTGAAGGATACAATCGGCGGCAGTGACGGAAAAAGGTATTATCTCAGCACACAGACGGAAAGCGGACGAATAGAGCTTGTATATGATACAGAGCTTGGATTATGGAGCAAGTCAGGCGTTAAGGATGTGGTTGCGTATGAATATTACGGCGGAACTATGTATCGTCTGACATCAGAGGGGGTAGAGGAGATTCTTGCCGAGCCTGATGAAAATGCGCAGTGGAGCGTAACACTGTGCCCGTTTGATGAAAATTACTATAAAACAAAAAATTACTCACGTATACATATATGCGCGCAGCTTTTTAATGATTCGTGGATTTGTGTGGAGGTAAAAAGTGATAATGGACAGTGGAGAACGGTTTCCACACAGTACGGAAATGAAAAAAGCTACATAAATATTCCCGTTATTATAAAAAACTGCCATAATATAGAGATTAGGCTTTCAGGAAAGGGAAAAAGCATTATCGAGTCAATAACACGGGAATTTTGCGTGAAGGGGTGAGTGATATATTTACACAGCTACCTGATTTAAACGGAAAAACGCCGCAGGAGGCGGTGCGTATAATGGAAAATTACCTGCGTGCAAATATGCAGGAGCTTGAATACATATTAACGCATCTTGACAGCTCCAACATAATTGAAATTGATATAACAAAGACTACTATTTATAAGGGGGAGGACAATGAGCTATAACAAGGAAACTGACTATCAGGCAAAAATAAACGAAGCGGTGGAAAAGGGCGATTATGAGAGCGCCGCAAAGTACGAGAAAAGCCGTAATGAAAAGATAGACGGTGAAAACTTAGGGTACAAAAAGACCAACAATTACAGCGGATGGCTTGATAAAACTGATTATTCAAACGTAATAAATGAACAGATTGCATCAGGTGCATCAAAAAGCAGTGTTTCAAATACTCTTAAAAAGCGTATAGAAAAAGCCAGCGGGACACAGGGGCTGACACAGTATGCCTACGATGATGTGTATGATAAGGCAGTGCGCTACATTATGGGCGGTAAATCCTTTTCATTTGAAAGCGATGCGCCCAAATATGAAAACCGCTACGATGATGAAATCCGTGATTTATATGCAAAGCTTTCTGATATTTCAGCCTTTTCATATAACCCGTATTCGGATGATTTGTTCAAATATTATAAAGAACAGTATAACCGTGAGGGCAAGAGGGCAATGGAGGATTTACTCGGTGAGCTTTCAATGAATACGGGCGGCGTGGCATCAAGCTATGCGGTAAGTGCGGCATCTCAGGCGCTTGATTACTATAATTCCAAGCTGACTGATAAAATTCCTGAAATGTATGATGACGCGTACGGTCGTTATCTTGATTCCATAGATAATACGCGTCTTAATCTTAAGTCGCTTATGGATATAAACGACCGGGAATATGAGCACTATCTTGATGAGCTTTCGCAGTATAACAAAGACCGTGAGTTTGGCTATAAGAGCTATATTGACAGTCTTGACGAGGAATACCGCACAAAGCAGCTTGAAAAGGAAAACGAGGAAAATGTGCGTGACTACGATTATCTGATGCAAAAGCTCTATAGCGAGGCGGAGGAAAACAGCCGCAAATGGGCACAGCAGGAATATGAAAATGCACAGGACGAGAACCAGGAAAAAATAAATAATGCTCTTAAAAGGTGGGAGCAGCTTGGCTACCTTGACAGTGAAAGTGCAAAGATTTTAGGACTGCCGGAGGGTCTCCGAACAGGTGATTATGACTACAAAATGAAGAATCTGTACAAATAAAATCAACGCACGGTTGATATACTAAAAAACCCTTGCTTTGCGGCATTTTTTGTGGTAAAATGATGATTACAACTATAAAAATCCCAAGGCGAAAGGGTGTAAATATATGTACAGAATAATCGAAAAAACATCATTAAATGAAACTGTTACAAAAATGGTTGTGGAGGCTCCGCTTATTGCGAAAAAGGCACAGCCCGGTCAGTTCATAATTTTCCGTGCGACACCCGACGGGGAAAGGGTGCCGCTCACGATAGCAGATTATGATGCTGACAGAGGCACCGTGACAATTATTTTTCAGGTAATAGGTGCTTCTACAATGGAGCTTAATGCACTTAATGAGGGGGACTGCATTTGTGATTTTGTGGGTCCCCTTGGCACACCGAGCAGGATAGATAACCTTAAAAAGGTTTGTGTAATAGGCGGAGGGGTAGGCTGCGCAATTGCATATCCCGTTGCTAAAGCACTTCATAAAAAAGGGTGTGAGGTTCATACTGTCGCAGGCTTTAGAAATAAAGACCTCGTAATTTTAGAGGATGAATTTAAGGCGGTCAGCGATGTATTTAAAATAATGACAGACGATGGCTCATACGGTGAAAAGGGTCTTGTTACAAATGCGCTTGAAAGCCTTATTGCAGATGGAAACACATATGATGAGGTTATTGCAATCGGCCCGCTTATTATGATGAAGTTTGTATGCCTTACAACGAAGAAATACGGCATAAAGACAACCGTATCAATGAACCCGATTATGGTTGACGGTACGGGAATGTGCGGTGGTTGCCGCCTCACTGTTGGCGGGGAGACGAAGTTTGCCTGCGTTGACGGTCCTGATTTTGACGGCCATGCAGTGGATTTTGACGAGGCGATGAGCCGCGGCGGAATTTACAGAGAGTTTGAAGCTAAAAGACGTGAAGAAACGTGCAATCTTTTCAAAAAGGAGGTAGAGTGATATGGCAAATATGAATCCAAAAAGATGTCCTATGCCGTCACAAGCCCCCGAGGTAAGAAAGAGAAACTTTGGCGAGGTTGCTACGGGATATACGTATGAAATGGCAATAGAGGAGGCAAAGCGTTGCCTTAACTGTAAAAATAAGCCGTGTGTGGGTAAGTGCCCTGTGGGAATTGATATTCCCACATTTATAGAAAGACTTGCAAATGAAGATATAAGGGGCGCTTATGAAATTATTTCACGCTCAAGTGCACTCCCTGCAGTATGCGGCAGAGTATGTCCGCAGGAGGTGCAATGTGAAAGTGCCTGCGTACGAGGAATTAAAGGCGAAAGTGTTGCGATAGGCCGCCTTGAAAGGTTTGTGGCAGACTATGCCCGTGAGAATTTCAAGGACGAGGAAAAAAATCCTCAGAAAAACGGACATAAAGTTGCAATTGTAGGTGCAGGCCCGTCAGGACTTAGTGCAGCAGGCGACCTTGCAAACTCAGGTTATGACGTAACTGTTTTTGAGGCACTTCACACACCGGGCGGCGTGCTTGTGTACGGAA
>JAFSBF010000043.1 GCA_017441965.1 Clostridia bacterium
AAGCTTCACGATACTTACGGCTTCCCCCTTGATTTAACAATTGAGGTAGCGGAGGAAAACGGTCTTGGTGTTGATACAGACGGCTTTAACAAGGCTATGCAGGAGCAGAAGGAAACTGCAAGAAATGCCCGCAGTGACGGTTCAAGCTGGGATGCTGATGAAGCTTTCGTGTTTGAAGGTGCGCAGCCTACCGTATTTGAGGGGTATTCTTCCCTCAAGTGTGAAGCTGTAGTTGTTGGACTTGCAGAGCCGGGCGAAGGTACAGTTTCAGCAATCGGAAGAGGGCAGAAGGGATATGTTGTTTGTGACAAAACTCCTTTCTATGCTGAAATGGGCGGTCAGTCAGGCGATATAGGTGAAATCCTTGCAGACGGTAAGTGCGTGGCAAAGGTTATAAACACCACGAAAAACGGGGACGGGTTCTATCTTCACGAGGTTTTATGCGAAGATGTTATTGAAAAAGGCGTAAAGGTTACTCTTTGTGTAGATAAAAAGAACAGACTTGATATAAGCCGTAACCACTCTGCAACGCATCTTCTGCATAAGGCTCTTAAAGAGGTTTTGGGAACTCACGTTGCACAGGCAGGTTCCCTCGTAACGGCTGACAGATTGAGGTTTGACTTCTCACACTTTGAGGCAATGACAACAGATGAGCTTAAAGAAACAGAAAGACTTGTAAACGAAGCAGTTTTATCAATGCTCCCGATTGAAACGAAGGAGCTTCCCATTGCAGAGGCTAAAAAGCTTGGCGCAGAGGCACAGTTTGGTGAAAAGTACGGAGATGTTGTACGTGTTGTATCTATGGGCGATTATTCGGTGGAATTTTGCGGCGGTACGCATCTTAGTAATACTTCGCAGTGCGGTCTTTTCAAGATTATTTCTGAAAACGGCGTTGCAGCAGGCGTAAGACGTATTGAGGCAGTGACGGGCAGAGGCGTGCTTTCTTACATTGAAGAAAAGGATGCAGTTATAGCAAGAACAGGCGCAGCGCTTAAAACAAATCTTTTAAATGAAATAGATAAAAAGGCTGAGTCCCTTATGGCAGAGCTTAAGGAAAATCAGAAGGAGATTGAGGCAGTTAAGTCAAAAATGGCTGCAGCAAAGGCAAATGATATTATGTCGGGAATTAAGCATATAGGCGATATAAACTTAATTGTTGCGCAGCTTGATAATTCAACTGTTGATAATCTTCGTAAGACGGGCGATGCTATCAAGGAAAAGACACCGATGTGTGTATGCGTATTTGGTGCAAACACAGACGGAAAGATTTCGTTTGTAGCGATGGCAGGTGCCGATGCGGTAGCAAAGGGCGTGCATTGCGGAAAGATAATTAAGGAAATCACAGCGATTGCAGGCGGCAGTGGCGGCGGAAAGCCTGACAGCGCACAGGGCGGCGGTAAGGACGCAAGCAAGATTGACGATGCCCTTGCACGTGTTGATGAAATTATTACTTCACAGATAGGATGATAGCTATGGATTGCTTATTTTGTAAAATAATAAAGGGGGAAATCCCCTCAAGCAAGGTTTATGAGGATGATGCAGTTTTTGCGTTTCGCGACATAGAGCCGCAGGCGCCCGTTCATATCCTGATAATTCCTAAAGAGCATATTGCATCTGCAAATGACCTTAACGATGAAAACAGTGCTATTGTGGGACATATTTTCAGTGTTGCCGCAAAAATAGCAAAGAGTGAGGGCATTGCAGAAGGCGGTTACCGAATTGTAAATAACTGCGGAGCGGATGGCGGTCAGACGGTAGGGCACCTTCATTTTCATATGCTTGGCGGAAGAAGCCTTGCGTGGCAAACGGGCTAAACGGATGACAAGTTCATCCTTTCGCTTACGGCAAGTTAGAAATTAATTGTTGCAGTGAAGTTTCACTGCAACAATGTTTTTTGAAAGAAGTTTTTACAATGAGAAAGATTATAGATTTTCACGCACATATATTTAATCCGAAGATTGCACATCTTGCAATAGCAAACCTTGAGGAGCATTACGGGATGCCGTGGGAGTGCAAGGGTACATTTACCGATATGAAGGAGGAAATGGATAAATCTCTTTTTTACAGAGCGGTTATATTCTCAACCCCTACAAAACCCACGCAGGTAGTTATAAATAATGATTTCCTTTTTGATTTAAGGGATGAGAGGTTTATTGTATTTGGCAGTGTGCATCCTGATTTTGAGGATGTAAAATATGAAATTCAGAGAATTAAAAACCACGGATTAAAAGGTTTTAAATTCCATCCTGATTTTCAGCGGTTTAATATTGATGATGATAAAGCACTTTTGATGTATGAGGAAATTGGGGAGGATTACCCGATAGTTCTTCACGTAGGGGATAAAAACCTTGACTATTCAAATCCTGAGCGTCTTGCAAAAGTTCTTGATATTTTCCCAAAACATAAATTTGTAGCGGCACATATGGGCGGCTACAGTGTATGGGAAAGGGAGGCAAAGTCGCTTGTAGGAAAAAATGTGTGGTTTGATACCTCCAGCACTATGTGGGAGGTTACGCCCGAAAAAATGGTGGAAATGATACGGGCACACGGTGCAGACAGAGTTCTTTTCGGCAGTGACTATCCTGCAGTATCACTTAAAGCAGAAGCAGAAAGAATAGAGAAACTCGATTTAACAGAGGAAGAAAAGGAAAAAATC
>JAFSBF010000003.1 GCA_017441965.1 Clostridia bacterium
GAGAAGTATTTTGGTTGGGGAACTGTCAGGATTGAGCTTCAGGTATCAGATGGTGAAATTAAGGATGTCAGGCTTTATACGGATGCAATGGACCATAGCCTGCCTCAAAGAGTTTCATCAGCACTTATCTCCTGCCGTTTTAATAAAGATGATATAAAAAGCGCACTTTTTAGCATACTCCCTGAAAATATTGCAATGGACTTAACGGAGCTTTTGGAAAATGAAATTCTGTAAAAAACCGAGCGATAAACAGGGCTATAGTAACACGAAATTAAAATCATGTTACTATAGCCCTGTTTTATTTGCGTTTCCAACAATCTTAGCAAAACGAAACAGAAAGTGTCACGTCCCCAAACTGTTTTTAACCTCCTAAAAATATCAAAGGAGCCTTGTGCACTCCCGTACACAAGGCTCCTTTGTTGTAAATAAATTAATTTAAAATATTTGTTTACGGAAGGTCTTTATACTGCTGTGCTGCAACAACGCCGGGGGCGCAGTAAACAGAGCCACTGATATAAGCATCTATAAGACCACCTAAGTTTCCTGTCCAGTTTTCAGTTTTAGAAAGAAGTGTCTTATTACCTGCTTTGTCAACAACCCAGTACTCAATCATATTGCCGTTAAGCTTGAAATAAGTATTTCCGTACTCACCTGTAGGAACTCTGTAGATGGGGTTATTGTTTGCATCAACTGCTTCCTTACCGTCAACATACTTACGCTCAACAACCTCGTAAACATTCTCTACAAGATTTCCGTTTGCATCCTTAGCATTCTGGAAGAAAGCAAACTTCCATGTAACCTTGGGAGTTGCCTTTCCGCCTGTGTAACGGAGAACTCTGTCCTTTCCGTTTTCGCCGTCAAGAACAACGCCGTTAACGATAAGGTACTGATAATAGTTATAAGGCTCTGCCATTTCGTAAGAAGGAGCAGTCCATGAAATCTTTGCATCATTTCTAATTTCGAAGGAATCATAATCCCACTGCCAACCATCATTCATATGAAGAAGGTATTCCTGTGCTACATTCTTTGTTGTAAGACCTGCTTTTCCTGTCTTATTGAATTTAGCAGTGATATACTTACTGTATACAACGGGAATCATTTTTGCAATATCCTCGTCGCTCATTACATATTTATTTGTTTCAGGATTACGCGCACTGAGCTTTGCAACTGTAAATTCGTTATTTACAAGATTGTTCCAGGTATTAATTGCATTTACGCTGAAATCAGAATACATTCTCTGCTCATTAACGTCGAGCAAATCACCACTCTTATCATAGCGACCAAAGCCGTATTCCTTCATACTAATGTCAACAACATATGCTGTTCTGCTCGTTCTTGTCTTTACAGCGGAATCAGGAATACTGAAAGCATCGTTACCAAAATCCCAAGTCCAGGTCTTGTTATTTACCTTTGTCTGCTGACGCTCCCAGATAACGTAAGGAGCCTTTATCTCCCACATATAGTCACGTCTTCTGGTTTCCCACTGAGGGAAGAGATTGTTGTAACGTGTGATAGGCTGTTTCTTGCCGTCAAGATACATTCTGTCGTACCCTGCATAGGGATATACACCTTCATAGCCCTCAGCAGACCAAGTGGGAGCTACGGGAACAAGTACCTGCTTGTTTGTGTACTTTCCTTTAATCACTTCGTTATAAATTCTGTTAGGACTATACGGATCGGTTGTATCATAACCTGCAAACACCATATTATCCATTTCTGTCTGTGCAAACGCGGTTATACCCATAGTAGCTGCTACGGAAATAATGGCTACGCACGCAACAAGTCTTGTGAAAAGTCTTTTCATAATAAGACTTTCCTCCCTTCATAAAAATATTTTTATTCTACATTATCTCGGTTTTCAAACCTTTGTCTGCTAAAGTTATGAAAACGGAGATAAAATGTATTCTTTTGAATAAAAGCAATACTTTTGTCAAATATTAGAATACTATAGTATTTCAACTTTGTCAAGTAATATTTTACAATAAGTATTGTAAAAATTGATTTTTGCAGGAGGAATAATAATGCTTTGTACCAGTATCAAACAGCTTCGTACATCAAGGGGCCTCAGTCAGGTAGAGCTTGCAAAAAAACTGTCCGTTACAAAACAGACAGTTTCCAACTGGGAAAATGACAACATTCAGCCTTCCATAGATATGCTTGAAAGACTTTCTGACTTTTTCAACGTATCTACCGACTATCTTTTGGGAAGAAGCCAAAGCAGTCCGCTTTCCACAGAAGGACTAACCCATGAGCAGATTTCCCACATTGCTTTGCTTATTGAGGATTTAAAAAAATGCAATTAAAGACGTGGCATTTTCTGTTTCAACAAACAAAAAATTCCCATTTTGGGGACAGTCCCCAAAATGGGAATTTTTTTTTATCTCAAGCTGTACTTTCCTAAAGTTTCAACATTTTTTATTTCGTGTTGCATAATCTGTGCCATAGAAAGACCAAGTGCGTTACAAAGACTTGCTATATAAAATAAGTTTTCACCGATTTCATTTTGTATGACACCAAGACATTCTTGGCAGAGTGTTCCGCTTATTCCGCTGCCCGGGTTTTCAAGTGGGTTTTGATTTTTCTCCCCGTTTATTTGTATGCAACCGCATCCCGTGGCAGAGCGCACCGTACTGCGGCATATTTTACTGCCTGAAATCTGACATTTTGTAAGGATGTCAAGAACATTTGAGTTTCTGACAAGAAGCGACTTCACCTTCTCCTGAAAATCTTCCGCTGGGGTGGAACTCATTTTCACTCACCTCGTATTCATATTTCTGTATGTAATTATATAATTTGACAACTAAATAGTCAATGTAAGAGTTTGTAATAAAATGTCTTGTTAAAAATACAAAAAAAATGCTTGACAAAACGCTCTTCTTAATGTATACTTTTTAAGTGTTCGTGATGAGAATACTTGATTAACTCGCACGCTATATGGCCCGTTGGTCAAGCGGTTAAGACACCGCCCTTTCACGGCGGTAACACGAGTTCAAATCTCGTACGGGTCACCACTTTAATAAGGGCTTTTAGCTCAGTTGGTTAGAGCAACCGGCTCATAACCGGTCGGTCCGGGGTTCGAGTCCCTGAAGGCCCACCACGCAGATGCCACCCATATTGGGTGGCATTTTTGCGTGGTGAGGCTTTCAGGGACTCGAACCCCGTGGGGGCAACTGCCGCAGAAAAACAGTCCTGTGAACTGTTTTCCCGGCAGTTGGTGCGCCGTCCGGTACCGAAATGCGCAGCATTTGGGTGGACAAGCAGGGCAGACGCAGAGCGGCTGCGTCCCTGAAGGCAATAGCAGAAACGGATTCAAGCTTCGCTGAAGCTTGCTTTCATCTCGCAAGGACTTTGAACGGGAAAACAAAAAATCCTATCTTCTGATAGGATTTTTTCTATTCATTCGTTACTTTCTTCTGTTACTACGCTTACCCTCTACATTGCGCTTTATATCGAGCATACGGGCATCGCTTGACTGCTTGAAGCTTGCCATCATATCTTCAAATGACATATCCTTCTGGTCGTTTTCACTGCCCCAGTCAATTTCTGCAGGTCTTCCTGTGAAAGGTGCTGCAGCTCTTCTTTGAAAATGGTTTTCCTGCGCCTTTTTGATAGAGAGGCTAATCTTACCCTTTTCGTCAAGCGACAAAACCTTCACCTTGACTGTCTGCCCCATTGAAAGATGCTCATTTATATCTTTGACATAATTTCTCGCAACCTCTGAAATATGTACAAGACCTGTTTCACCGTCAGGCAAATCAATAAATGCCCCAAATCCCGTTATTCCTGAAACCTTACCTTCTACTATTTGTCCTACTTCAAGTGCCATAAAGGTACTTTACCCCTTTCAGTATGTAAAAATATAATATATAAACTTTTTTGCACTAATCAGTTGCCGACTACAAACACAGTCTCATCCTCACGCACATAACCTTCGTCACGTGCCTTATCCTCATAAAATTCATCGGTGGAGTTATACTTCGCCTTTTCCTTCAAAACTTCATACTCTTTTTCCATCGCACTTATCTCCCTCTCACACTGAGCGGTTTCCTGACGGATGCTGATAAGGCGCAGTTGTTGTGAAACAAGTGTATACAAAAATCCTGCAATTATCAAAAAGCAAACCGTCAGCTTTAAATAGTAGCTTTGCGTCTTTTTCTTTTTTCTCTGCACAGATTTTTTTGCCTCTACGCTCACTCCACTCACCTCACACCCTATAGTATAACTGAAAGATTTTCATTTGTAAAGATTTTTTTACAACATTTTAATTCTTTTTTTGAGCATTTTCAGGCTGTTTCTGAGTGCTTTGAAAGCTCTTGCAGACAATCTCTTGAAACCTTTGCACTGTCTTTTTAAAGCATCACGTAGATATCCAAGTGGAATTATTGCCGTTTTACAAAGCCACAAAAAAGGCTTTACAATAATTTTCTCTGTAATACCAAAGACAAACAAAAAGATTTTTGAAACTAATTTTGAAAGGAATGCCGCATAGAACAGTGCCCCGCTGACGCTACCTAAAATCTGATAATATCTTATCTGTCCGTTATTGAAAAAAAAGCTCAGTGCAATCACTGCACCGATACATACAAATGCAAATAAAGTGTCTTCAAGTGTTGTTCTTAGTATTCCTGCAAAAAACTTTTTACGTATACAACGCTGAAAATCAAAAAACGCACCGCATCCCAGCCCGAGCAATACACAAAGCAAAAACACATACATCTGATGAGAAGATGAAATCTCCATTATTTAAGCACCCTTTTCAAAAAGCTCTCTTTGTCACCCTTTCCCTTTGTGTATACACATCCGTTTATTTCGCCCTCGATAAAAATATCTCCGTTTTCGGTGGAAAGCTTTTTAATTTTCATACCGCTGCCCGTTACGGTAAGAATTGAGTCTGTCGTTAATAAAGTAATCTTATCAGACGAAAAATTTTCTACATCACATATTCCACTTGCCGTGAATTTCTGCCTGTTTTCAATAATAATGTTTCCTGCTCTTTTGATTGAATTTGATATTTCAGCCATAATAAATCCCTCCTACATAAAATGTATTATAAAGGAGGGGTTTATTATGCACCATCTTACAGCATTTTTTTCAGGAACATACCCGTGTATGATTTTTCATTTTTGCTGACTTCCTCGGGAGTTCCGCAGGCAACTACCATTCCGCCGTTATCTCCGCCCTCAGGACCTAAATCTATGATATGGTCTGCCGTTTTTATCACGTCGAGGTTGTGCTCTATTACAAGCACCGTGTTTCCCTCATCAACAAGTCTGTTAAGCACATCTATAAGTCTGTGTACATCTGCCGCGTGAAGCCCCGTTGTCGGCTCGTCAAGAATGTAAA
>JAFSBF010000044.1 GCA_017441965.1 Clostridia bacterium
ACGGTAAAAATGACTTTATAACTAACGATGCACTTCTCGAAATTATCCATACACTCTACAACCACCCATCGTTTATGGTCTACTGCGTGGGTAACGAAATACGTGAGCCGGGCAAGAAACCGAGAGTTAAGGAAATCCGTGATTTTATTAAACAAAATGACCCGACACGCCTTTTCATAGATACGTGTGCACATGGTGAATATGACCGTGACGGTGTTGACTTTGACGTTCAGCATATGGGATATTTCTTCCCCTATGCAGAGCACGGTGATATGTTCAGTAATACTGATAATCTACTTTGCTTCGGTACGGTTAATGACCGAGAAATGGTAAAGGAAGAGGAAAATGCAAAAATAAGAAGAGGTATTGCATTTAAACGCCCCCTTATCGCGCACGAGGTTTGTCACTATACATCATGGAGAGATTTTTATGCGTTAAAGGAAAAGTTTGAAAAGTATAATATCCCTGCACCGTGGTGGGTTGATGAAGAAATTAAGATGATTGAGGCAAAGGGGTATAAAGAGAATTTTGCCGAAACACTGCAGATAACAAAGGATTTCCAATTCAGATGCTGGAAAACTGCACTTGAGGGAATACGTTCAAGCAATCTTCTTTCAGGCTTCCATATGCTGCAGTTTGCAGATACCGACAAGTATGAAAACTCAAACGGTGTTGTAGACTGCTTTGACGACCCGCACGGAATATCTACAGAAGAATTTAAAAAGTTTAACGCAGATACAGTAGTCCTTGCGCGACTTCCAAAGCAGGTATACAGTGCAGAGGAAACAGTAAAGATACCCGTACTTCTTTCACAGTATATGATAAATCCGCCGAAGAAAGGTGATTTCTCATATAAACTTGAGGGATGTAAAGTCTATAGCAGTGGTACACTCACAGATGTAGATACATATAAATCAGGTCTTTATACGCTTTGCTCGCTTGAAATAAAGCTCCCGAAAACAGAGAAGGCAGAAAAGCTGACACTTTCCTGCAAGATAGATTTTGAGGACGGCAGTAAGTGTGAAAACAGTTGGGAAATGTGGGTGTTCCCCGAAGTGCAGAACAATATCACCGCAACAGTTAAAATGGACGCTGATTACATAGAAAGCACAAATACTGATGATAGCTTTATCATAACAGACAGACTTAATGACGAGCTTTTTGAAGATTTGGCAAACGGTAAAACAGTAATGCTTATCTACAGAACTGCTTGGACAAGACATCTTCTTGACAAAACGCAGAAAGCGCCAAAGTATGCCTTTCGAGGTGTATGGGACAGATATAAGGGCGTAATCTGGGACAGAGGAACAATTAACGGCGGTAAGGATGATAAAGAAATTCTTAATAAATACGGCTTTGTAACCGACGGTCAGCTTAATTTCCAGTATTACGATTTAATCAATGACAGTGACAAGATAAATCTTGACGATTTCCCCATTGATGCAAAATCAATTGTAAGCTGTTTTGACAAATCAAGCCGTGACCGCTTTGATGCAACAAAGTTCAGACTTCCCGAGCTTATGTATGACAGAACGATGCGCCATTTCAGCTACGTGTTTGAATTGAAGGTAGGCGGCGGCAAACTGCTTGTATGCGGATTTAACTTTACTAATATGGAAAATCCCGCAGTAAAGTCAATGCTTAATACTCTTGTAAGCTACTGCAAGTCAAATGACTTTATGCCTCAAGCTGAGATTGCGGGCAGTAAATTAAAATCGTATCTTGAGAGTGTCGCGCAATCAGGACCCAATAAAGAGGGTATGATGACGCAGTACTGGCAATTAGATGCAGAACCTGTTGAAAGTATGGCATATTGGGAAGAGTCGGAAAGATATTTAAGAGAGGATTAAGGAAAAATTATGGATTATTCACGTCTTGACCCGCTTGTTTCCATAAGCGGAGAAAAAATTAAAACTGTAGAAGAGTGGGAAATGTTCCGCAGGGAAGAAATAATGGTACTTCTTTCAAACTTTATATATGGCGTAAGACCTATGGAAAGACCAAGGGATATGACATTTTCTGTTGATAAAATTGAGGAGAATTATATGGGATTTCCCCTTGTAAAAAAGGATATTACAATATCCTTTTTGGGATTTTCAATGCTTTTCTATCTGTTTCTTCCTAAGGAAAGTTATAGAATGAAGCCTGTTCCCGCATTTTTACACGTGCTTAATGAATCGAGTATGCAAAAGTTTGACCCCGTTTCTACACCTGACAACACATTTCTGCCGATTGCAAAAATGGCAGAAAGAGGTTATGCGTGCGCAGTTATGCCGACACTTAATGTATCGCCTGACTGGATACATAGCCCAGGATTTAAAAAAGGTGTTTTCTGCGCAGTTCAGCCTGATGTATCGGCTCGTGACAACCGTTCGTGGGCAACTATTTCAGGATGGGCATATGGGGCATCAAGGGTTATGGACTATCTTGAAACGGATATAGACATTGAACACACAAAGGTAGGTATCGCAGGACATTCCCGTGCAGGGAAAACGGCATTGTGGGCAGCAGCAACGGATGAACGCTTTGCCCTTTCCATATCAAACGATTCAGGCTGCAGCGGTGCGGCATATACCCGTGGAACAGGTGAGGGAAGAGAGCACATCAAGGATATAAATATCAGTAATTGGTTCTGCGGAAATTATCATAAGTTTGATGACCGTGAAGAAATGCTGCCGTGCGACCAGCATATGCTCCTTGCGGCGATTGCACCAAGACCGCTTTATGTTAAAAGTAACGAGGAGGATGCGTGGGCAGGACCCGAGGAAGAGCTGCTTTCGTGCAAATTAGCATCATCCGTATATGAGCTTTACGGACTTAAAGGTGTTATTGCAGATGATAAAATTGAAATAAATAAGCCATA
>JAFSBF010000045.1 GCA_017441965.1 Clostridia bacterium
AAATGATTTTAAAGGTTAAAGGAAACGTCAAGGGGATTTTCATTCTTTCACCATACATTATCGAGCCTAACCGCGAGGATATGATGCGCAAAAGAATGGATGAATACGTTGAAATTTGCAGAAAGCTTGCCAAAAAGCATAATTGCATTTTTGTTGATTTTCAGAAAATGTATGAAGAATACTGTAAAACCCGTCATTCAAGCTTTATTGCGTGGGACAGAATTCATCCAAATCAGATTGGTGCAACACTGATGGCGAGGGAATTTCTAAAGCACTGTGATTTTGATTACGAGCATTAAAAGGGGCTGCAGCAAAATGAATTGCATTTTGCTGCAGCCCCTTTGGGATGGACGAAAAATAGTGCAGATTGGAAAAACTATATTTTAAATATTCCAAACGCATCAAGAATTGATGAAACAAGGATAAGAACTATACAAATCGGTGCCAGATACTTAATAACAACCTCGAAAAGCTTCTTTCTCTTAAACGTTGCTGATGACTCAACCTCGTCAATAAGCACCTTCGGCTTTAAAACATATCCTACAAACACGCAGGTAAAGAATGCAACTATCGGCATTATTACACTGTTACTGATAAAGTCAAAGAAATCGAGGAACTGCATACCTATAAGCTTAACTTCGCTCCATACGCTGTAGCCAAGTGTTGACGGAAGACCAAGAAGAACTGCACCCACAAAAACAAGCAAGCATGAAAGCTTTCTTCCCATTTTAAATTTATCGCATACAATTGATACAACAGTTTCCATCAGAGATATTGATGATGTAAGTGCCGCAAAAAGCACCAACACAAAGAATGCAATACCAATAAATGTACCGCCCGTCATACTCTCAAAAACCTTTGGAAGTGTTACAAACATAAGGCTCGGCCCTTTGCCGAGAGATTCAGGACTTCCTCCCGAAAATGCAAACACTGCAGGAATAATCATAAGACCTGCCAAAAATGCAATTCCCGTATCGAAAAGCTCAATCTGCTTAACCGAGGACTCAAGGTTAACATCCTTTTTCATATATGAGCCATAGGTAATCATTATACCCATTGACAGTGACATTGAATAGAAAAGCTGTCCCATTGCCGCAAGAACTGTTGTTGCCGAAAACTTGCTAAAGTCAGGCAGTATGTAGTAAAGCACGCCCTCAAACGCACCCGGAGCTGTTACTGAATATATTGCAATAAATATTGATAAAACCACCAGAACAGGCATCATTATCTTGCTTACTTTTTCAATGCCCTTTTCAACGCCGCAAAGAACAACAATCGCAGTTATTCCGATAAAGAGAAGAAACCAGCAAATCGGTTCTGTCGGGTTTGAAATAAAACCGCCAAAATAGGCATCATTTGCAGTAGCTGCAACATTTCCGCTAATAAAGGCCCACATATATTTCATAACCCATCCGCCGATAACGGAATAATACGGCAAAATTATAATCGGTACAATTGATGCAAGATAGCCGATAAATGTGTACTTCTTATTAAGAACACGAAATGCGCCGATTGCGCTAAGCCCCGTTTTTCTGCCTATTGCAATTTCTGCCGTCATAAGGGCAAAACCAAATGTCAGTGCCAAAAGAATATACACCAAAAGGAATATTCCGCCACCGTATTTTGCGGCAAGATACGGAAACCTCCATATATTACCTAAACCTACTGCTGAGCCTGCTGCAGCAAGTACAAAGCCCAATTTACCTGTAAAACTGCTTCTGTTTTCATTATTCATTTTGTAAACCTCCTTAGTTAATGATATTTTACCACAAAATCCCTCAATTTTAAAGTATTATTTTCAAAATTTCTTTACAAATAGAAAATAGTCTGTTATTATTTAGTCATTGAAAACTAATTTTTTTCCTATTATTCTCTTTTTTGTTTGAATTTGGAGGTTAGTATGCGAGTTCACAATAAAATACCCATACCACGACCTATTAAAATTGAGTCTCTTTGCAGTGCCTTTCATCTTCCGTATGAGGAAAACTATTACTTTTCAGGAGAAATGCACGACTTCTGGGAAATGGTCTTTATTACCGATGGCGAGGCGGCAATTGCAAAAAACAACCGTATTTTTAATCTTGCTAAGGGTGACCTTGCCTTTCATCCCCCGATGGAATTTCACCGTGTCTGGTCGGAGGGGGAGCCTTTCCGTCTGCTTGTAATCTCCTTTACTGCATCTGATGACGAGGTATTAAAGCGTCTTGGCGAAGGCATATTTTCCCTTAATCTCGAACAACAACATACGCTTAAAGCCTTAAAAGATGAGATTTATGATGCGTTTAATATTGATTATATTTTTATTTCCTCTCTTGGTGACTCCTCCCTTGCTATGCAAAGTGCCGTAACAAAGCTTGAACTCTTTTTACTGGAGCTTCTGCGCTCGGGCGATTACGAAAAAAGAAGGGATAAATCCCCTTCCGCTCAACAATTTTCTAAGATAATTGAAATAATGACAAGTAATCTTAATAAAGATTTGTCTGTCGAGGATATCGCACAGCTTTCTTCAATCAGTGTCAGCAATCTGAAAAAAATCTGTCACAAATATACGGGTGCAGGTCCTGCCAAGCATTTTTTGAAGCTAAAAATTGTTCGTGCAATGCAGCTTCTTAAGGACGGAATGAACGTAACCGAGGTCAGCGACTATCTTGCATTTTCAAGTCAGAGCTACTTTTCATCAACTTTCCGCAGAGAAACGGGGAAATCCCCTACACAGTACAAAAATGAGACGTGAAGACACGTCTCATTTTTGTATTCACCTTTTCAAAGAAAGTCACCTTTTTTATTGCTTTATTTGTTACAAGGGGGACAGATGATATTTCCACACCATTACAGAATATGTGAAGTGTAGCCGCAACCGTTCCTTTTTTTGAAGGAGCCTTAATTTTATGATATTCTATTTTTGTGTCAAGCTTTTCATCTTTACACAAAAGTGTAGAAAATCCCTCTTTGCATACAAGAGAAACTTTTTTGCCGTTTTTCTTATCATATGTATAGTCACATACCTTTTCGCCCTTTTTATACAAAGTCTTTTTTTCGTAGTTATTAAATCCAAAATCAAGTAATTCTGTGTGGTCATTCCAGTCAGACGGTGCATTAAGCGTAACGCAGACAAGCTCTTTTCCATCTCTTTTGGCGCTCGTTACAAGGCATCTCCCGCATTTCTTTGTAAATCCTGTTTTTACACCGTTGCAACCATCATATCTCCAAAGCATTTTGTTATGGTTTTTAAGCGCTCTGTCCCACTTTTCCCCTTCCATTGGAATTGAGTATGTTTTTGTCGAAACAATCTCCCTGAATTTCTTATTTTTCATTGCCTCCCTTGAAATTATCGCAAGGTCATATGCCGTTGTATAATGCCCGCTACTATCAAGTCCGTGCGGATTTTCAAAATTTGTATTATGAGCGCCTATTTCCCTAGCCTTTTTGTTCATTAAAAGTGCAAAAGCATCTGTGCAGCCTCCTAAATGTTCAGCAATTGCAACGGCTGCGTCATTTCCGCTTTTAAGCATAAGTCCGTAGGTAAGGTTTTCGAGTGTCTGTTCCTCCCCTATTTTCAGCCACAGTGATGAGCCTTCCGTTCCTGATGCAAAGGCACTCGCCTTTACACTTTCTTTAAGTTTTCCGCTTTCACACGCAAGAAGTCCCGTCATAATCTTTGTCGTGCTTGCCATAGGAAGCTTTTCATACGCATTATGCTCATATAACACCCTGCCACTTTGGATGTCAATCAGTACTGCACTTTTTGCACTTATCGCATAGGAATTAACAGTAAATATATTTAAAATCAAACTTAAAAACAGAATAATTTTTACCATAGAAAAAACCCCTCTCTCCATAAAATATACTATGGAAAAGAGGGGTTTATGATTGAGTGTTAATTAAATGATTTTATTAAATTAAATACCTGCTGTGCTGTATCAGATAAGTTTTTGTATGCATTATCGCTGTCCATTGCCTCTCTTAAAGTGCAGGGTGCCTTTAAAATAGGGAAAAACGCATCAATTCCGTTTTCATTACATCTTTGGGCACCATCGCCAATACATCCTGAAAATGCAATAGTTTGTTTATTGTATTTTTTTGCAAGTCTTGCAACACCAATGGGGGCTTTTCCCATAGATGACTGTCCGTCAAGGCGTCCTTCACCCGTTATGACAATATCGGATTTTTTTATATATTCTTCAAGCTTTGTTTCCCTTAATACTAAATCAACACCCGACTCAAGCGTTGCATTAAGATATGACATAAGGGCAAAACCAAGTCCCCCTGCAGCGCCGCTGCCCGGTATATTCATATCCGCATCAGGAATAACTTTCTTTGTAAGCTCTCCAAAGCTCTTGAGCCACTCATCCATATCGTTAATCATAACCTCGGTTGCGCCCTTTTGCGGACCATAAATTCTGCTGCATCCGTTTTCTCCGCAAAGTGGATTTGTAACATCGCACGCAACACGGAAACTGCATTCTGAAAGCTCTTTTATTGCATTTTCGGTACATATGCTGACAATGTCTTTTAAACCCTGCGCACCCCACTGGACCTGATTATTTTCGCTATCTGAAAACTGAAATCCAAGTGCCTGCAACATACCGACACCACCATCATTTGTAGCACTTCCGCCAATACCTATTATAAAGTTTCGGCATCCTTTTGAAATTGCATCACAAATAAGCTCACCCACACCGTATGTGGTGGTATAAAGCGGATTTCTCTCCTCATCCCCGATAAGGGTAATTCCGGAAGCTGCCGACATTTCTATAACTGCCGTTTTTTTATCGGGAATAATGCCGTAGCAGGCATTTATAATTTTTCCAAGGGGGTTATGTACTGCTACTTCCACCATTTCACCGTCTGTCATACTTATAATGGTTTCTGTAGTACCCTCGCCGCCGTCTGAAAGAGGGCATATATAAACATCAGCGTCTTTATATACACGCTTTATTCCTTCTTCCACGGCTTTACCCGCCTGAAATGTTGAAAGACTTCCTTTAAATGAATCAATTGAAACTGTAACCTTCATTTTTACCATTCCTATACTGTAAAAACGCCCCATCACAGAGATGAGGCGTTTTAAAAATTTCACTTATTTTACGTACTTCTTAATACCCTCAGAAGCATCTGCAGGATTCATACTGAGAATAATCTGAATTTCCGCATTGCTCTTTTCAGCTACAACGCTGATTCTGTCAAGGAATTTCTCAAATGCTGCCATATCATCATTTACAATCTTTGTAATACTGTCAATGAAAATATGAGCTATATCGTAATTCTGTGAAAGAATACCGCATACAAAACCGAAAAACTCCTCATAAGAAGACATACCGTATTCCTCGGTGTCAACAAGTCTTACACTGTGTGAAAGATCCAGCACGTGTCTCTTTCCCTTGTTAATGAAAACTACGCTTCCGGTAGCCGCTTTCTCAGCAATATGTACTGCCTCAATAAGCTTCGCCGTTTTGCCGGTGCCCTTTTCGCCAATAATAACATTTATCATAGTAAGCCCTCCTAAAAGTTTATTTGGTTTCTTTGTATATATTATACTATATATCTTATCCAAAGGCAAGATATTTTTGATAAATTTTATCAATAATCATAAACATTGTTGCCGCAGGAATCAATTGCTACAATGCACGGAAAATCCTCTACAATATATTCGCAGACCGCCTCCGCACCCAGATCGTCATAACAAAGGCTTTTTGCCTCCTTTATTGATTTTGAAATAAGTGCCGCCGCGCCTCCGATAGCAACAAAATACACTGCCTTATTTTTAATTATTGAATCTATTACCTCTTTATTTCTTATTCCTTTGCCAATCATACCTTTAAGTCCCATATCAAGAAGTATCGGTGTGTATTTATCCATTCTGTAGCTTGATGTCGGACCTGCAGGACCTATGGCGTATCCGGGCTTTGCAGGTGCAGGGCCTACATAGTATATTATTTGCCCTTTTATGTCAATTGGCAGCTTCTCACCGCTGTTTATCAGATCATAAAACCTCTTGTGTGCGGCATCACGTCCTGTAATTATCTTTCCTGAGAGCAGTACACTATCCCCTGCTTTAAGATTTTCAATATCGCTGTCCTTTATAGGAAGTGTTATTCTTTTCATTATGTAAAGCTCTCCTTTCTCAGATTACTGCACTTTTGTGCCTTGCGGCGTGACAGCATATGTTTACCGCCACGGGCATACCTGCGATATGTGTAGGCATTGTTTCAATATTTACCGCAAGTGCCGTTGTCTTTCCGCCAAGACCCGCGGGTCCAAAGCCCATTTTATTAATAAGGGATAAAAGCTCTTCCTCAACCTCTTTATACCTGATATCTTCATTTCGTATGTCAATATTTCTGAATGTGGCACGCTTTGCAAGCTGTGCGCACATTTCAAATGTACCGCCTATGCCGACACCAACCACAATAGGCGGACAGGGATTTGGTCCTGCGTGTTTTACAGTATCAAGCACAAATTCCTTTATTCCCTCAATTCCTGCCGACGGGGAAAGCATTTTTATCTTCGACATATTTTCACTGCCAAAGCCTTTACCACCTGCCGTAATCTTTATTTTATCGCCCTCCACAATTTTTGTATGAATAATCGCAGGTGTGTTGTCGAGAGTATTTTTTCTTTCAAAAACAGGGTCAGAAACAATGCTTTTACGAAGAAAGCCGTCACGGTATGCCTCACGAACTCCGACATTTACTGCATTTTCAAAGCTACCGTTTTCAATTACC
>JAFSBF010000046.1 GCA_017441965.1 Clostridia bacterium
TCATTTATTTCAACATATTTTTCACATAGCTCTATTTTGTTTCTTATTGCCGCTTCTTTTATTCGTGAATATTCTGCAGCAGTGTAATTTTCCCCTATGTAACCTATTTTTTCGTGCCCGTGCTTTTTAAGATAGCTTATAGCACTGTCAAGCGCCGTCTTTATTTCCACATCAACACAGTGAACGGTTGCAGATTCGTTATTCATCCCTATCTGCACAATGGGAATATCTGTGTGGTTTTTTATTTTTTCTGTAGGCTCAATTACAATAATTGCGTCAACGTGCAGAAAATTCATATAATAGTCCAGAAGCGCACTTTGATTTTTCGGTGAAAAGTTTGCCACCGAAACAAGCAGCGTATCACCATTTTTCGACACCGCTTCCTCTATATATGTAACCATCTGCGAATAATGAACGCCCAAAAGCTCGGGACAGATAACGGCTATAACCTTTTTTTCATATTTCGGTTTATAATATTTTTCATAGCATCCGTATTTTTTGGCAAGCTCCAGCACAGTTTCCTTTGTCTTATCACTTATTTCACTGCTGTCAGAAAAAACCTTTGACACCGTAGAAACAGATACACCCGCGAGTTTTGCAAGCTTTGAAAGTGTCATAGCTACACCTCCGAAAATTTTCGTAAACTTTAGTGTTTTTTATTATTTATAAATTTAATATAGCATAGCAAAACCGCAGTGTCAAGCGAAACCTTTATACGCAAAATTTTTCGTTACAGCGAAAATTTTTCGTTTGTTTTCGTGTTGACACGCTATCCTTTTAATGATATTATTTACTTATGATACTATATTAAAAATTGGAGGTATTTAAAATGAACAAGCTTAAAGCAGGTTTTGCACGTGTAAACATTAACCCTCCTATGGGTATTCCTATCAGGGGTTACTATAAGCCACGTTTTGCAGAAGGTGTTCTTGATGACCTGGAGGCAAACGCTCTCGCACTTGAGTGCGGAGAGGAAAAGGCTCTTCTCATATGCGTAGACCATTGCGGAATTGAACAAAATCTTTGCAGTGATTACAGAAAGAGTGCAAGTGATGCTACAGGCATTCCTATGGAAAACATCATAATATCTCAGACACATACACATACAGGTCCCGCACTTGAAAAAAATTCTGAGGATGCACTTATCAAGGAATATACAGACTTTGTAGGAAAAAGAATTGCAGACGTAGCACAGTTTGCGGTAGCTGACCTCAAGGATGCAAAAATGGGATATGGCAAGGGTAGCGCCCCCAATGTTGCATTCGTTCGCCGCTACGTTATGAAGGACGGCTCTGTAAAAACAAATCCCGGTGTTAATAACCCCGATATTGTACGTCCTATCGGCGATACCGATGAAAGCGTCAACGTACTTCGCTTCGACCGTGAGGGCGCAGATACTATCGTTTATGTTAACTTTGCAAATCACCCTGACGTTGTCGGCGGATGTAAGATTTCGGCAGACTGGCCGGGACTTCTGCGCAAGGATGTTGAAAAAATTCTTGATAATACAAAATGCATATTCTTTAACGGCGCGCAGGGCGATGTAAACCACGTTAATGTTCACCCTGCCGGCGGATATTTAAACGGTATGTTTATGGACTTTGACGACGTTTCAAGAGGTTATGCACACGCAGAGTACATAGCTCGTGTTGTAACGGGCGGCGTTTTGCAGGCATTTGATAAGGTAAACTATGTTGACGTAGATACACTTACAGCTTGTCAGAAGGTTATAAATGTTCCTGCAAATAGACCTGACCCCAAGGATATGCCTGAGGCACATCGTATAAACGACCTTCACAATGCGGGCAAGGATGACGAAATTCCTTACGAGGGAATGATGCTTACCACAGTAGTTGCCGAGGCAGCAAGAATGGTGCGCTATGAAAATGGTCCCGATGCTTTTGATATGCGCCTTTCAGCACTTAAGATTGGTCCTGTTGCAATTATCGGTATCCCCGGTGAGCCTTTCACAGGTATTGGTGTTGCACTTAAAGCGACAGAGGGCTTTGATATGATTCTCCCCTGCTGTGCCTCAAACGGATATGAGGGATATTTCCCGATGCAGGATTCATATGACGAGGGCGGTTATGAGGCAAGAAGCTCCAGATATAAAGCAGGCGTTGCCGAATTTATTATTAAGGAAGGAAAAGAGCTTATTACAAGTCTCAGATAACAATTATGCTTGCTATTAAAAATGCAATTATCGTAATGACAGACCACTATATTCCCGATGGCGTTATCCTCATTGAGGACGGAAAAATAGTTGACTTTGGAAAAAAGCTTGCTATCCCCGAAGGGGCAGAGGTTTTGGATGCACAGGGTCAGTATGTCGGCCCCGGTCTTATTGATATACATACCCATGCTGACGGCGATACATATTTCCATGATGACCCTGTAAAGTGTTCAAACACGCTTTTAAAGCACGGTGTAACATCAGTTCTCCCTGCGCTTTTCTATAGTATGAATAAAGAGGAGCATCTTGAGGCGATAAAAAAATACCGTGATGCAATCCGGGAGGGTAAATGTCAGAATATTATCGGTGTTTATATGGAGGGTCCTTACCTTAACCCCGATTTTGGCTGCGACAAAGAGAAAAATGTGTGGAAAGATGCAATAGTTGAAAAAGACTATGCCGAGGTTGTCGAGGCGGCAAAGGGCTTTGCAAAGGTTTGGTGTGTAGCTCCTGAGAGGGAGGGCATCCTTGACTTTGTAAAATATGTAAAGCGCGAAATTCCCGACATTGTTTTCTCGGTTGCACATTCAGAGGCAACTCCCGAGCAGATTGAGGCACTTATGCCCTACGGACTTAAGCTCGGAACACATCACACAAACGCGACGGGAACACTTGAAAACTATCCCGAGGTGCGTGGCGTATGTGTTGACGAAACAGTAAATTACAATAACGATATTTATGCAGAGCTTATCTGCGATTCAATGGGTGTTCACGTTCATCCTTATATGATACGTCTTGTAAAAAAGATTAAGGGGCAGGATAAGATTATTCTTATTGCCGACTCCTTCGTTGCAGACGGTCCTCCCCTTCCCGGTCTTGAA